>JAZDDW010000015.1:0-32517 GCA_043809365.1 bacterium | reverse complement strand
GCGTAATCAGCCACACTGAGCTTGAGCTCTGAGAGTTGTTTGGCTAGGCGTGAGAGGGCCGATTTGGTTTCTTCTTCAATCAAAAGAGGTGCAACTTCTAGTTTTGAACCAGCAAGAAGAGCGTCAAAGATTAGATTGAGTTTGTCGTCTGGTTTGGCATCTCCTGCCTTGCCGGCAGGCAGGTTTTTGAGTTTGGTGAGGGCAGTTTTTATATACTGTTTGTAGGTACCTAGCTCAACGACTGGCGAGATGGCTACCTCGACAGACAGAGTCCAGTCTTGGCCAATTTCCATCCGTTTGGGGGTAACCTTGGGTTCAATCAGGGGAATGAGCTGGTGTTCTTGAATGACTTGCGAGTAGGCGGGAGACAAGAGGTGTTCTAAAACGTGGGAATAAAGCTGGGATTTATCGGAATTTGCTTCAACCATAGGGAGGGGGGCTTTGCCGGGGCGAAATCCCTTGATGGAGGCAGTTTTGGCGACCTCATGGAGAACTTGATCGTAGGTTGTGGCGATAGTATGCGCGGATAAATTAAGTTCGAAAGAGATTGTACCGTCTGGTTTTTTTACAATGGCTGTTTTTGTCATAGTTTGCGATTATATCATGTGCCAAGGAGAGGACTTGAACCCCCATCCCGTAAGGGACACGCTCCTAAAGCGTGCGCGTATACCATTTCGCCACCTTGGCTCAAGGTGAATTATAGCGTAATAGGGAGCGCGTGGACAGGAATTTCGGCGGCTTGGATTTTGTGCATAAAGAAACGAGTATGAGAGATCCATCCTTCGGTACTAACGATATTGTAGGTACGGGCGATAGATTCAAGGCTGGAAATATTGTATTTTTTGGCAAGACCAGAGGCAACCCCTTCTATGGCAGCTTCAAATGTACTAAAACAGAGTTTGTGATCACCATAAATTCCCCAGCCGTAAGGATTAATGCAAGGTCCGCCTGTCGGCGAGACAGGCATACGCTTGCCAAAACTGGATTCGGTACCGGCAATAGCCGCCATCAGGGTCCAGTCGAGTTTGTATTTTTCGGCAGTAGCAATCAATATCTCTTCTAGGCCTAACATGGGTGAGTTATATTTGGTCAAAACAGCCCTCATTTGCTCGATCCGAAGATCGGGTTCTACGGCTAGAGTGGAGGTATGGCCAGATAAGAAGAGTAAAATGGTCGTGGCTAAGCAGACAAGTATTTTCCTCATAGTCTGCGGATGTTACCACAAACTATAGGCTTGTCAAGTTAGGCAAATTTTCCTACGTTCACCAGGATCCTGTCTGGAGATCCTCGAGAAATTGATTGACGCCTTTGGCCCAGGCACCACCTGGGGAGGCGGCGTTATATCTAGTCATGATTTCCTCTGGAGTACGGAGTCCATAAGCGAGGTATTTTTCGGCGAGACCAGAGATAAAGGTATTAATGCCTTCGTTCCAACTAGCAAAACAAAGAGTCCCCCCTGAATGAATCCCCCACCCCCAGGCGTTATGGCAGTTGGGAGGCATTAGTTTTCCCAAATTGGATTCTTGTTGAGCAATCGCGATTACCAGATAAGGATCGAGATTAAAACGATCACTGGTCTTGACGATATAGTCCCCCATCCCTCTCATAGGTGAGTTGTAGCTCTGGAAATAGCGCTCGATGATTAGGGGTCGAGCATCTTCTTTGGCGAGGGCGGTTTTGATTTCGAAAGCTACTTTGGGGAGAGCGGCGAAGGTGACAGGTTTGTTTTTGAAATCAGTGATTTCCTGGCGGATCAAACCTTGGAATCCTCTGGTGCGCGAGAACTGACCGTAGGTGGAGATGGTAAAAAAGAGACAGATAACCGCTATTGGGAACCACAAAACAACCTTGAGCAAGGATTTCATAAGATGACTTTATATTGGCGGGTTTATGGGCAAATGTCAAGTTTTCCAGACTAACCACTTTTCGTTGACTTCTTTCTCGAGATCCACCTGATAATGTTGGGCCAGGAGAAGAATGTGACAAAAGACGTCGGCCATCTCTTTGTGAAAATCCTCGGTAATTTCTGTTCTAGACTTGTCTTTTTGACGGGCTTTGCTGGTCATCATGAGGTATTTTGAGGTGGTTGGTTCACTTTTGCTAGGAGACGTGAATCTAACGCAATCAGAGTATAGAGCTAATTATTAAAAGAATGAGGGTAAGAATATAGAGTAAAAAAAAGATTTTCCTTTTGTATAGCCATTGTGGCGCGATAATTGTACCGATAAATTTTCCAGGTGTACTTTTTATGATAAAAGTTTTATAGAATTCTACGAGTAGTCTTTCTAAGCCAGCTGAAGCCATAACTAAGATTATGAGATTATCAGTATGGAAATGGAGTAACCAAATACAACAAAACATGACGAGGAAACTCCTGGGGAATTTGGAATATTCAAAGCCTTCAATGGGTGCATCTTTCCAGGCTCCTCCAAATGATGGTATCAAGGAGACAATCAACCCGATCAAGATCCAATTGGTAGATGTTGGGGGAATGTTTCCTAGTGCGATCAGTGAGACAACAAGTGTAAAAGAAAGAAATAATCCTAGAATCACTCTATTGCGGTAGCACATAACTTTTCCTAGCACATGGAATTCTTGGGGAATCTTATATACATGAGGTCTTTGATGCTTTCTAAAGCATGCTTTCCATATTTCTTGAGTTAGTCTCTCGAATGCAATAGCAGCCATCACAATGACTATTTCTGGAGAGTTGTCGTTCGTTATTGATTGTAGCAAGATGTAGTAAAGAGTTGTAACAATAATTGATCTAGCAAAACTCAACTTACCGTAGCCCTCATAGGGAGCGTCTTTGTATGCACCCCAAGATGATGTTAGGAGTCCTCCAAAAATAGGAATATAAATATCGCTTAATATCACTTTTCTCCGATTCCAAGTAGATTTAATCCAAACAGTGCAAAACTGCTTGACTTGTGATGTTTGAAACCAGCTCGTGCCAACTCTTTGTCTAGCTTGGGAATAGTGTAGTATCGTTTGTGATCAGAAATTTCTTCTTTACTATCTAGGCCAATGGTTGCGAAAAAGTCCAAGAATGGTTTAGCCCTATGAGATGGTGTAGTTAAGAGAAGTTTTCCACCTTTTTTGAGAACTCTATATGCCTCCGATAGCAACATGTAAGGATTTTCTACATGTTCGATTATTGCCATAGCAGTGACTACGTCAAGGCTATTGTTCTCTAAAGGTATTCTTGCGTCCACACGATTTTGAATCAAAATAATATTTTTAATTTTTTGATTAACTGCTAAATCAATGCCGTATACTTTTTTTGTTTTATTTAAGATAGTTTGAAGAAAATTTGCGTTATATCCACACCCAAGATCAAGTACAGTTGCTTTGCTCGGCATCAATGTTGAAATTTTGTTAATTCTAGTACGTTCAGTTATTTTCGTGATTAAGCTCTTTTTAGTTTGTCCAAATGAATTTTGACGCATATCAATATGTTAGCAGGTTCAATTAATTTTGCCATTTTCCAGGGATATTTAGCGCTCCAGGCGACCGCCACCGCCTGGCGCGCGGACAATTTTTCGACCAATATTCCTAACTTGTTGCCGGGCTAGGTGGCCTTCGCTCTTCGAGCTTCGGACACCTGCGGTGTCATAGTCTCCATTTTGTCTTTCGCTAGAGCTACCAATCGTTTTCGGGTAAATGCTTTGCCTGACCCTGATTTCAAGTACAGCTCAAAAGCTTTAGCTTGTTTATCGGTAGGGAATGCACAATACCAGAGTATTTTCCAAGGTAAATATGGTTTGGTGGCAAAGTTCTCACCGTTGTTGTGAGAAGTAAGTCTTTTCTTTAAATCGGTTGTATACCCGTAATAGAGTAGATCTGCTTTTTCGCTGTACAAAATATAGTTGTAATACATGGCGAAGCTGTCTGTAGCTTTAGCGAAAGACAGTTGAGGGGTACGGTCTAGCACCGTTTTGTCCCTATAATACCTTACCCTTACTGTACCACTCCCTAGGCCATTTGAGACAAATGGGACAGTACATGGTAAAAATTACTGATATACTTTGATATATTAGTATTCCCTAGCCTCGACTATCCAGATATAATACGCTCATGAGCGTAAACAGTGGATTGGATATTCACAATATAGGGAGTACGTTCTGGTTTGTTCTCCCCTACCAAAGAAATCAAGATGTGGTATCGGTAAAGGGAAAGATTCTAGGTGCAAAACAGACAATTGCGGTTGTAGATGGGTGGCATAATGAGAAATATCTGTATGGTAATGCCGAGGGCAAAGCGGTTGCGGAGTTAGTTGCAGATTACTTTCCAAAAGCGTTATTGTCGGTTGGTCTTGCAGAATGGGAAAAAACCGCTCAGTCGGTCGCCGATCAAACTCAGAGGGTAGTGCTTAACAAATATCCCAAACATGTAAGTTGCGTGGCGAGTTTTTTGTTCCGGAACAAAAATTATTCCGTGCTTTGTTCTATTGGCACAATTCATGTCTATGTAAAACGAAAGAATCGGTGGGTTAAACCCCAAGGCATTCACAACAACTGGCTGGACTGGCGCACGCATGAGAGTGGAAGCTCCACCTTCTTAGGTAGAGGCGAACTGGCTAGCAGCAAGCAATACTCACACAGAATGGACTATATAACAGTCTCTAACAGCGAATCAGTTTTAGTTATGACGGACGGAGTAGATAACCTCATAAATCAAAAGAGAGTGAACGCGTTGTTAAAGGATATCAAGAGACCAGAAGAAGTAATCTTAGCTCTCTTTCAAGAAATTGTACGAATGAAAAAACACAAGCAAAGAGATGATATATCGGTTTTAGTGTCGGGGGGTATATGAGTCAAGTTAAAGAGAGGATAATCCACTTGATAAGGCATGGTGAAACCGACTGGAATATTGGAAATAGAATGCTGAGCCATACTGACATACCCTTAAATAGGAATGGTAGGAAACAGGCCACTTTATTAACACAAACCCTTTCTGACTTGCCGTTTGATGTCGTGGTCAGTTCTGATTTATCTAGGGCCTTAGAAACAGCCAGAATTGTTAAGGGTGATCGCCAGATCAGAATTATAACAACACCTCAACTACGGGAAAAAGATTATGGCGAATTGGAAGGCTTGACTGTAGCGGAGGTAGCAGCCATGAATTTAGAAATTACTGGACAAAGCATGGAGCAGGCATTTGCCGCAAAACACCACCCCAGTATGGAAAGCGACCAGGAGGTAGCCGCGAGAGCGCTTTCGTATTTATCAGAAAGTTGGCTAGAACAATACACATCCATTCTTGCCGTTACCCACTCAGGTGTTATTCGCTCACTTCTCATAGCCACACGTTACGCTGATTACAACACATTGCGTCATGGTGCCATCGGTAACTGTGCCCATGCGGTATTATCAGTTATGAACGAACAGTTTACCTTTCTGGAACTCACCGGAGTTTCGTTAAAAGGAAAATATGTTGAAAATTAACTCTTTATCGAAAACATACGGCAAAAAAATCATTTTTGACAAATTCGACTTGAGTGTTAAGCAAGGACAATTTATAGCTTTGATGGGTGCTAATGGGATTGGTAAAACTACCCTACTTAATCTCCTGGCTGGTTTAATCAGCCCAGATAGTGGGGATATCAGCGTTGCGAATCGCTCAAATCGATCACGTGATGTCTCCTACATGATGCAGAATCACCACGACGGACTTTTCCCTTGGTTTAAGGTATGGGAAAACATCGCATTGCCATTAAAATTTAAGGGTATTCCAGAGAAAAAGAGATATTTAGCTGTAATCGAGTTAATGAGTAGATACAGCATCAACCTTCCTCTTAGCTGCTATCCTTATCAACTTAGTGGTGGGCAAAAACAGCTGACTTTGTTATTACAAAGCATTATTAGCAAACCGAGCTTGATTTTAATGGATGAACCATTTTCCGCCCTTGATTTAATCACTTCAAAAAAGATCCAGACAAAGCTAGTTGAAATGTGGCAAGCAGAAAAACCCACGATCATATATATCTCTCACAGAATTGAGGATGCAATTTACCTGGCAAATCGGGTGGTCGTGATGTCGGCTGATCCTGCGAGGATAATACTGGATCTAGAGAATTCTTTGCCTTATCCCAGAGAAACTGGCGTAATTGGGAATAAAGAATTTAGTAAGCTTTATAAGCATTTGGAGCGGGTAATCGCCAATTTATAGTGATATTTTTTGACTTAGGACCTATAATACCCTTATGACGGTTTTAAAAGAGAGTTTGGGATATGGAGTTGAACAGGAACAATTGTCCCTGAATGATTTGAGTATCATTGCCACAGAAATCAGAAGAAATGCTTTTGCAACTATTGAGCACGCCGGTAGTGGTCACTTAGGTTCCTGTTCTTCGTCGGCTGAAATGCTATCGGCTATGTATTTTGGAGGGATTTTGAAATACGACGCCGAAAATCCCAGACATCCACTTAGAGACAGAATAATCTTGCGCGGACATTTAGGACCAGCCAGATATACCGTGTTTGGGATGCTGGGTTGGCTCGACAAGGAAAAATTACAACATTACAGACAGCTTGGAGGATTGCCAGGGCACGAAGAAATGGATCTTACGCCAGGAGTAGACATTACGCCCATGGGATCATTTGGGATGGGATTATCGTATGGAGCCGGTGCTGCTTTGGCTGCCAAAGAGCGAGGAGAAAACTTTACTACATATGTATTTCTGGGTGATGGAGAGGAACAGGAGGGAAGTGTCTCGGAATCTGCAAGACATATCGCTACTCTGGGATTAGATAACCTTGTTTGCATCATGGATAAGAATGGAAAGCAGCTTTCAAGAGATACTCAACACTCTGATAGGGAGACAGATGTTCATAAATTGTGGGAATCCTATGGTTGGGACGTGGTCGAACTGCATGATGGCAATGATATCGCCCAAGTAATGGAAACATTTAAGTTAGTTAAAACACTCCGTGGCCCAAAACCTGTCATAGTTATTGCGCATACTACCAAGGGCTTGGGACTACCGGGAGCAGAGGATAATTTTTGTGGATACCATACCATTAGTTCGTGTCCTCCCGAGAGCTTACGGGAAGCCATTATTGAGCAAGGCCAGAAATTAGCCGGTAAAGATCAAACTCCGGATTCTGTTTGGGAGCTTGCGTATCAAATTTCTAGAGCCAATAAACTTCCTGAGTATAGACCCGATTCTCCTGTCGAGTTCGTGGCAGATTTTGAGCCACAGCCAGAAGAGAAAAATATGATGAAAGGATTGGAAAGATACCGGAGACAATTGGCGGAATATGTTTTGACGGGTGATAACAAGCCGTTTGTATCAATGACGGCAGACTTAATGAAACAATCGCTTGTTGATATGTATGGCTTTAATCCTCCGATTAACCATATAGATACGGGTGTTAGGGAAATCCACATGTTGGCCACTGCCTATGGAATGTCGGTGACTGATCCACGGATCAGAATAATGGTTACTTTTGCCGAACTAACTGCATACCGTGGAGCTGATGCCTTTAACGCCTTTGCGCTTGGTCATGCTCCAGTAGTTGTGATGGGTGAAGGAGGTGGGCTGAATGGATCGCGAGACGGCTTAACACATGAAATTACCAGCATTCCAGGAATGCTTTTAACATTGCCAGGAATCCGCATGCTAGAGCCAGCGGACGTCAGAGATGCTTATAACTGTCTAAACAAATCACTCACGCATTACAACGTGCCTACCTACATCAGGACACACTGGCGGAATACCGAGCTACTTCCGCGAGCGGAAAAAGATATGCACTCAACTACCTACTATGAGGTGGACCCAGCCGATAGGCCTGCCGACATTGTCCTGGTGGGCACGGGACTAACGACTCAAGGAGGGTTAGATGCCAAACGTTTGCTGGCAACTATGGGTGTACACGCCAAACTCATTAATGTAGTTGATATCAAAGCACTTGACCAGGGGTTTACGGAAATGGTAGATGAAGGCGCTCCGATACTTACGCTTTACAACGGATATGAATTTATTCTCCGCTCAGCTGTATCTGCAGCTTTATCCAATCAAGATAGAAAGGTTCCTACTGTAATTAAAGGACATGGATTTGAGACCGGTGATACCGGTACACTAGAAGATTTGATCAAGCATTTTAAGCTTGACGGACCAGGTATTGTATCGGTTATTGCAGAAAACTTTCCACAATTATTTAATGGACATCAAGCATGAACCAAGCAACTATTACTTTCAGGTACTCCAATATTTATGATATGAATTTATGCCGCTGGGTGAAAGGTAAATGGGATGATCGGGTAATGAATTCTAACCTGGAATACGAGAGTAAACTACAGTCTTTCTGGCAAAAATACGAGCGCGAAGTACTGGAATTGTTCTCACTATGGAAGCTGGCTATGCCAAGATCCATAGTAGCGTATGTCGTTTCACCCTGGCCAGGCATTACAAATTTTTCCGATCCGCTAACAATTGTCAAAAATGACGATATGAAAGCAGTTTTTTCAACACTTTGTCATGAACTTGCCCACATGGCTTTCAGTCAGCCGGAAAACAAGGCTGTAAAGACTGCAATTTACGAAAAAATCCTACAACGGTTTATTGATGCTGATTATCCTACCCGGATCCATGTAGCAGTAAATTTTCTCCAAAAATCGCTCATCACCGCTATTTATCCTGAGGCCGAGGAATGCTTAACAAATGAAAAGAATGCTGATGGGATGTTATATCCCGGTCAGCAAAGTGCTTGGCATATTTTAGATAATTATTTATCAAAGCTTGATGTGGCTGCTCCCATTGAAAGCTTGAGGGAAATCTAGTAATGGCTTTAGGGGCAGAGTTCAGAGAAGATCATCTTGGTGTCACTGGTAGTGCTATTGAAACAAGGGTCGCATTAACGAATGCTGGTACCCATATTAAGGAATTGTTCTTTCCGGAATCAGAGATTGAGATTGCTCCAGCTAGCCCTTGGTCACCCAATGTACTAGTTGTACAAGTAGACGGTAAATTGGAGTATATTGCCAAGAGTTTTCATCCCGGCCGTAAAGACCTATTAGTACTCGAAAAAATGCACGAGTGGGCTGCCAACATAACCCCAAGTTTGCCTATAGCTGTCCCACAATACATCCCCACGCGTTCAGGCGAATATTTTCCAGTTGTTGGATCTCAAGATCAGACGAGGATATGTCTTATGGAAAAACTGCCATTAGAGCCGTTTGCTCTACACCAGATGGATGACTTCCGTCGGATGGGTGTTGCTCTAGGGATATTACATGGGTTAGCTCCGGCCAAGATAGACAGCTTGCCAACTTTCCGCTTTTCTCACACCAATACCGAAGTTGAATCGTACTGGCAATATCTAGACAAAGATGAAGAGACAATGTTTCGGAGGATTTTGGGGGTGGAGTTAGACAATGATAACCAAGGAATCCAATTAACTCACAATGACCTGCATCCAGCTAATTTACTGGGTACGCAGGGCACCCCAACTTTCATCGATTTTGACCAAATGTTGGTTGGCCCAAGAGCCAATGACTTTGGTCAACTGTTAAGCGCTTTCTGGTTGGACAATACAAGTGAGAGCTTTGATGAGTCAATGGCTCACTTTATTGATGGATATAGAATGGTAAATTCTGTTGAGATATCAGAGGTTGCTGCTATCCCCTATTTCTCGCTACGTAAAATATTTATTTCGTTTGCTTGGTTTAAAGGATTGATGCATGTAAGAAACGATCGGCAGGCAGCTGATTTTTACTTATTACTGAAAAGGAGGGCAGAAGTATTGTTTCAGCATGCGGTTGATCACAAATTAATATAAGCCATTTGTGATACCATATTCATAATTAACAACGATAGGAGATAGTCTATGAAGAAAATAATGCTTTTACTACTTGCTGTTATCGTGATATCCGCAGGACTACTATATGTTCGAAACAGCAAATCTCAAGGAGTCATTCAATCCAATCCTGAGCTAACGGAGATCAAGTTTGGCTACATGCCATTTGCTACTAACTGGGCGGTGTATGTAGCCCAAAGGGACGGGTTTTTTGAAAAGAATGGGGTCAAGGCTGAGTTAATAAAATTTAATGTAGGCACCGAGGGCGCGGATGCACTCATTCGTGGTGATATTAAGGCGTTTGCTATCAGCACTTTTACTGACTTGTTTAATATCCAAAAAAGAAGCCCGGGCCAACTCAAGCTCTATACATTACAAGTTAGTAGCAACAAAATGCACGGAGAGTACTTGATTGCTAAGAGCGGATCGGGCATTGAAAAAGTTACAGATCTCAAAGGCAAGAAAATCGGCGTGACACCAGGGACATTAACCACGGCGATGGTGAAACAAGCTTATGGAGACGTGCTCGATTTTAATAAAAGTGTCACAATTGTTCCACTTGCACCCAATCTACATCTCCAGAGTTTGGAGTCTGGTCAAATCGACGCGCTATTAGCTTTCGAACCGACTGCTACTTTGGCAAAACAAAAGGGTATAGGAATTATTATAGATGACCATCCTTGGACAAAGGTGGCTGAACCCTTTCCGGTTGGCGGCGTTACGTTATCAGCCAGCTTTATTGAGGAAAATCCCGAATTGGCAAAAAATATTGCCGGAGCTCTAAAAGATGCTATTCTTTTTGGACGAAGCAATCCTGACAAGATTACTGAAGCTGTTGCTGAATTTACAGGCCTAGATCCGTCAGTTGTTGCCCAGATAAGCTACAACGAAGATATGTTTGGAGAGGAAGTCGACCCCAAGACCCTTTCGGAAGCTTCCGGACTTTATGCCAAACTAGGTGTAGTAGAGGGGACTGTAGACACGGACAAAATGCTATATGTTCCACAAAACTAAGAGTAAAGGGTATCCCGGACTCGCCGTACTGGCAATAATCCTTTTTTGGATTATTGCCAGTTATAGTGTCAGACAACCTAGTTTGGCATTACCCACTCCAATTGAGACAGTTATTGCACTTGGACAGCTCCTTTCAAAAGGAACTATCTTACTAGATATTGCTGCCACACTGTACAGGGTTGTTGTTGCGTTTGGAATGGCACTATTATTTGGTGTCGTGACAGGTATGCTAATTGGTATTAACCAATCAGTATCCAGGTCGCTTGCAGTAGTATTTGACTTTTTTAGAACTTTACCTGCGGTAGTACTGTTGCCACTATTTTTACTTATCTTTGGTATTAACGACGTGGCTCGTATTGGTCTGGCATTTTTTGTCGGATATTGGATTGTTGGACTAACAGTTATATATGGGATGGTGCATAGAAGTACGCATAGGATCAAACTGGCAAGAGTTATGAAAGCCAAGGAATCAGCAATCTTCCGTAACGTAGTACTGTACGAGTCGCTTCCGTCTATTTTTACCGGAGCTAAACTGGCATTTCCGGTAGTCTTGATTATCATTATCACGGCAGAAATGCTAGCTTCTCCTAATTACGGAATTGGAGTACGTTTGATAGACCTACAAAGCAGATTTAAAACTCCTGAAGTGTATGGTGTAACCATCTTGACTGGTACACTTGGCTATTTGGCGAGCAGGTTATTAACTAAACTTGAAAAACGTTTTGTCCACTGGAAAACAGATTAGATACTGCGCTTTTCTAAGTATTGGTTTTTGACCTTATCTCCACCACTTCTTTCCAAGGAACCAGGAGCAACAAACTCAATCTCAAATTCTAATTCCCCGTTTTTAATCTTATCGTTCACTTCAAAAACAACCATAGGGTCATTATTAAGTCTACCGACAATATCGGTACTCAACTCTGTCAAAATGTCAGCTTTTACGTTTGCTTCTACGACCAATTTAACAAGTGTGTGTGCATTGTCTCCGGTGATTTGAGCTTGATAGAACTGCGAGATCTGACTAAACTGACTCAAAACATTCTCAATTTGAAAGGCATGAATTTTCGTTCCTCCAATTGTAATTGTTCCTCCGATTCTGCCCTCGATGAATAGGCGCGGAAATGATAGACCGCAAGGGCATTTATCTTTAATCAGATGTCCGCGATCACCCAAGCGGTAGCGCAACAACGGAGTTGCCAGATTGGTAAACTGGGTAATTACTATTTCCCCTGATTTCCCATCTTTGATCGGCAGGTGAGTATCTTCGTCCAGAATTTCGACATAATGTAGTCCTGGAGTTAGGTGTAGACCGTTGTGGTATTTACATTCTGCTCCAATAAAACTCAATTCGTTGGCTCCGGCCTGCTCAAATACTTTAGCGCCCCATACATTTCCAAGTGATTTACGCATGTGGGGAGTTAATATCGCTCCTCCAGTCAATAAGTGGGTGACGGCGAAATCTTTTTTGGGATCTAACCCCATCTCGATTATTCTTGCAGCAATAGATTCTAATCTTGCTGGACTGCCAAGAAGATGTGTAGCCTTGGCTACTCTAAGAAAATATATCGCGTTATCAACATCTATATTATCGCGAATTCTGCCTATGGGGATGATAAAGGCTCCCATTTCGCGACAAACATCGATCGTATAGGTGAGTCTAGTCATATCGAATGGCATTAATACTGCTAGTCGAGAATGTTGAACTAACTCTTCCAACAAGAATCCCAGAGTCCCCCATTTCAACTCTTCCTTTAGGGAATCAGGAGTCCAGAGCACTACCTTAGATTTGCCAGTACTACCGCTTGAGCGAGTGATGTAGGAAATATTCTCCCATGGAACCGCGATCAACTCTTCCGGATCACTTTCTCTTAGTATTCCCTGTTCTAAAAGTGGCAGCTTCTCAAAATCATCAAAGCCCGTTATCTCAGTATGCTTTGCCAGTACTTTTTGATAGTATTTGGATCCGGTCTTTATTTTATTTACAAATGCTTTCAGCTTGTCTAATTGATAAGCATAGAATTCGTCTGAGGAATATTGGAGATATTGTTTGTAATCGGCAAGAGTTTTCACTCGACTATTTTAGCATTTTGATGGTTATTGTGTGCGACATTGATAGCGGCGCAGAGCACTTGAGTGCCCTGCGCCGGACATAATAATTACCTAATTCCGCAGGTGGGATTATTTGCAACCCTGATACTTGACTCAAGTGCAAGTCTACTACCTTCCTGACTGATGTTGCAAACATACAAGGCGTTTCCACCATTTTGCACCCAGCAAGGCTTACGATCGTGGTTGGGAAGCCGAGTATTCATGCTCTCAGTTTCTCCCACATCAATTATCTTGCCTTGTGGATTAGAGATGAGGTAAACTCCCGCAAAGTCGCTAGTAAAGGTCGCATTTATTGAGAATGGACCTGAAAAATTGTAACCGTTGATATTCATATCAACCTCCATAACTACTCCCCAACCCACCAGAGAAAGTTTGCTTATTAGTTAATAGTGTAGAATGATTCTTGCTACAGAATCGAGCGGGGTGAGTTTCATCTCGCTCTTTTCATATCTGATTGCCGATTGTCGTTGGCATGTAACTCCTTTAAATATGGCTACAAAAAACCTCCCTAAACGGGAGGTTGCCTTGTTCCCGCCTAAGCGGTTATGTTGACTTGGTCAAATGACTAGTGATCATAACTGGATACATCCTACTTGCGCCTATTATCGGCTGTCAACTAGCAAGGACTATATCAAAAAGGGCCAATATATCGGCCTTCTCAAGTACTAGTATCAGTAGATAGTCTCATGACTTTAATTTTCTTTGTTTTCATATTTCCTGAGTACTGTTCTTGGCATTACTCCCTGAGCTTCGCTGATTATCCCCTCTTTTTCTAACCGTTCCATAATCATGGCCGCGCGGTTATACCCTAACGACATTCGGCGTTGGAGATATGAGGTGCTAGCTTTTCCGACTTCGGATACTACTTTCCAGGCTTCGTTAAAATCTTCATCAGAGATTTGGGGGGTTAGGGGATTGTCATATGGAATATCTATTTCATCCTCATCTTCCCGTGGCTCGGTGTAGAGTAGGTAGGCAACCATCTTTTCTAGTATCAAAACACGATTCGTTAATTCTTCAACTTGCTTATTCAGATTTGTGTTGTCCATATAGCCTCCTCAAAATGGTAGATCACTTTTATTATCTTGATAACGTTCATTTACATGTCTATATTTGCAGAACTGACAATCCTCGTTCTCTGGTGGGATTGGGCCTGCAAGTAGTGCATCAATTTCTTTTATAAAGTCCATGAATGCAGTCTCATCTAGTGGGATCTCGAGCCATTTGGGTGGGAAAGTGAGGCTGGCTTGGCCACCTTCAAACTTTACCTGGTCGGGATACATGATGATAAGACCCATTTGGGTAATCTTGATTGAGTTTTCGTACTTGGGGTTCTCCATGGCGAATTTGTAGGAGTAAAGTTGGGTTTTGTATTTATCGATCTTGTCCTCGTGGGGTTGGGAGAGCTTGAAGTCGATTAGGAGATAGTTGCCATCTGGTTTTTTGACTAATAGATCGTATTTGCCCTTGAGATATAGCGCGGTGCCTGGAACAGGAATTGATTCAACGAATCCTTCCTGTTTTTCGACATATCCGGCTGGTAAATTAGACGAGAGCGATTGCAGTTCAGTCCCCACTAGTGTCCCCTGCAAACGCGTGTTAATAGCGGAGAAGATGCCTGGGAATGGGAGTTGAGGTCGCATGACTTTGTCATGAATTTTCATCCAATAGCAGCGCTTACACTCGTCGTATAAGTAAGCAAAATCTGAGGGAGAGAGTTTGAAAGCCATTATTTATCTCCTGTCCAATCCTTAGCAAGTAATTCCGCCTGTTCCAATACAATCTTGGTTGCCCCCTCCTGCTTATCTGGCGGGTAGCGATACTTTTTCAATAACCGCTTGATATACACCCGTAATTTAGCCTGGACGCTTTCTTTAATAGTCCAATCTATTGTGGTATTTTTGCGTAACATTTCGACAAGTTCCCGAGCCATAGCTTTGAGTGTCACATCACCTAATTCCCGTATCGCACTTTCGTTATTGGCCAATGCGTCATAAAATGCCACTTCTTCCTCGGTTAGTCCCATATCTTTCCCCTTGTTCTTCTCATCCCGTATCTTCTTGGCTAATTCCAATAATTCCGCTATCACCTGGGCTGCCTCAATCGTCCTATTTTGGTATTTGCGGATTGTTTCCTCTAACATCTGGGCAAATGATCGTGATTTAACTAAGTTTGTCCGTGTCATGATTCGTAGTTCATCGTTTAGGAGTTTTTTAAGAAGTTCCAATGCCACATTTTTATGCTTCATATTCTTTACTTCGGTCAAAAACTCTTCAGAAAATATAGAAATGTCTGGTGTTTTGATTCCAGCCGCCGAGTAAATATCGATAACGGCATCGGACGTAACCGCAGAGGAGACTATTTGTTTAATTGCCAAATCGTATTCTTCATCCGATGGTCCACCGCCATGCGGTTCCATTTTCAAAATGGCACTCCTAACAATTTGGAAAAATCCAACCTCATCCCGTATCTCGATTGCCCTATCATGGGGTACGGCTAATGAAAATGCCTTGGATAGTTCGGATACCGCCTTCAAGTAGCGTATTTTGCCATCGTCTAACCCTAAAATAAAATCAGTTGCACCCGAAATGGTTTGTGTTCGCTCTCCTGGTGTGCCACTAAGATATCTTCCATAGTCATACCCGTGATACATGTCCTTTACTACCTCATATTTTTCTAACATTACCGACACCGCCTTTTCCTGCGGTATAGCTGTTTCCTGTCTATCGTTTTCGGAATAATAGGAAAGCGCTTCCTTGAGTTCGGGGGCGATACCAATATAATCGACAATCAGTCCGCCTTGTTTGTCTTTATAGATACGATTCACACGGGCAATGGCCTGCATCAGTCCGTGTCCCTGCATTGGTTTATCAATGTACATGGTATGAAGTGGTGGTACATCAAACCCCGTGAGCCACATGTCACGAACGATAACCAGTTTTAACGAATCGTCGGGATCTTTCATTCGTCTGGCCATTTCGTCCAAAGCATGTTTGGCCCGTATATGGGGTTGATAGTTGAGGGGATCGGCAGCCGAACCCGTCATCACTACCTTCAAAAATCCTTTGTTATCATCATCGTTGTGCCAATTGGGACGGAGTTTGATAATTTCGTTATAGAGTTCCACCGCAATCCGACGGCTCATGGCCACTATCATGCCTTTACCATCGATAACACCTAGTCTATTTTCAAAATGATCGACTAAATCTCTAGCCACCAAAGCAATTCGTTTTTCCGATCCCACCATTGCCTCCAACCTTGCCCATCGACTCTTTAATTTTTCCTTGCGTTCAACTTCTTCACCCTCTGTTAGTTCTTCAAATTCTGGATCAATCTTGGGTTGTTCTTCCTTCTTTAGTTCTATACGGGCCAATCTAGCCTCGTAATAAATCGGTACCGTCGCATGATCTTCAACGGCACGGGTAACGTCGTACACATCCACGTATTCACCAAATACCGCCCGCGTGTTTCTATCGGTTAGTTCAACGGGTGTACCCGTAAAACCAATAAAAGAGGCGTTAGGGAGAGCATTCCGCATGTGTTTGGCAAAACCACTAATAAATTCGTATTGGCTACGATGGGCTTCGTCAGCAATAACAACGATGTTTTTCCTATCGGAAAGCATTGGGTATGTTTGTTCTCCATTTTCGGGCAAAAACTTCTGAATAGTGGTAAATATCACCCCACCTGATGCGACTCGTAACAACTCTTGTAACTCTTCTCGGTTTTCGGCTTGTTTTGGCGTTTGCCGTAAGAGTTCAGCACATTTTGAGAACACCCCGAAGAGTTGATTGTCCAAGTCATTGCGATCAGTCAAGACTACTAATGTCGGGTTATTGAGAGCCTGAATAACCTTACCCGCATAAAATGTCATCGTTAAGCTCTTGCCTGATCCCTGCGTATGCCATACCACCCCCGCCCGTCTGTCTCCCTCCTCTTGGGTAGCCTTGATGGTGCTTTCAACTGCCTTATTGGTAGCAAAATACTGATGATATGCCGACGCCTTTTTGATGGTTTTCTCGCCGTCAGTTTCAAAGACAATGAAATTGGAGATTAGATCCAAAAGTCGTTGTTTATCAAAAATACCCCGAAGTAAAACTTCCAGTTGCGGGAGTGCGTTAGAAGCTAATTCTTTCCCGTCTACCGTTCGCCACCTCGTAAACCACTCGATATTTGCTGATATTGTGCCAACCCTGGCTTCATTTCCGTCAGAAATGATCGAAAGTTCATTGTAGGCAAACAGAGAAGGAATATCCTGCTTGTATGTTTGGATTTGATTAAATGCATTCTTAACTGTCGCCTTTTCATCACCTGGGTTTTTCAGTTCAATCACCACCACAGGCAATCCATTAATGAATATCAAAACATCGGGACGACGATTGACGTTGTTTTCAATAATCGTGTATTGGTTAACGGCAAGAAAGTCGTTGTTGTTAATATTGGCAAAGTCCACCAGTTTTACCTTGTCACCAGCAACCATCCCGTCAACCCGCATGTATTCCACATCTACGCCATCACGCAAATACGAATGGAAGATTTTGTTATTAATAATCAGACTTGGGGTAGTGTGGGAAACTTGCACAACTTTCTTAAACGCTTCTTCCTTGGCATCCTGGGGAATATCTGGATTGAATTTGTCGATAGCCGCCTTTAACCTGCCCTCCAAAATAACATCTGCATAACCTTTACGTTCTGGATGTTCTCCATCGGGAAGCGGGGCAATCTCTGGTCCACCAACAACAGAGTATCCAAGCTCTTCAAGCCAGTCTAGTGTGGCTAATTCTAAATCTGTTTCCGTGTATTTAGTCATATTAGTCTACTGTTTTTAATTTTCTTTTTAAACCAATTCTAAACCCATCGATTCCCAGCATCTGGCCAGTATGATCGACTATTTGAGAAAAGTGATTTTCAACAAATCTTCCGCTAGCCGAAACTTCATTGCCAGCTAATGCTCCCAAGATCCAACTAATGAAAACAGCTAGTTTGTAAGATTTGTTAACTTTGAAGTTCCTTCTTCTATCAAAGTCTGTTTCTTTATACAGACGACTGTAATATTTGTTTTTACCTTTGTCATTACTTCCTTGAGTATCGAATATCAATAAATCTGCTTTTTCAAAAAATATAACTGAATTTGGCCAAAAACTTTCCTTATCTTTGATTGCATCCAGTTTGTCACTTAAAAAACACTTCTCTAACCATTTGTTAGAAGTTGTGGGACTCTCGTACCCGAATATTAAACCTGTTAAAGCACCAGTTAGAGATTTTTGCTTGACTTCTTTTGACTTTGTAATATTCAGAAACGCTTCTTCAAAGTTCTTCTTGTTCAAAACAGATTTTACTTCTATCGCACAAATAACAGCATCAGGTTTAACAATTACAAAGTTTCCTTCTTGGAATAAATACGAGAATGTGTAATTTTCATCAATAATGAGTATGTCTATTTGGTTACTAATATTGTCGCTGTCGAAATATATGTAACCTGTTTTTATGGAATACCTTTTTGAAAGAAAATTCTGAATTGCTACCCGCAACACCTCTTCGTGATAGTTACCAATAGCAGTTCGAGCAGAAGTTGTCAGATGATTAATTCTTCTAAACTTACTACTCAACTCATTCGCGAAACTTTCAATATAACTTTGGTTTATGTTTTGTCTCATAACTTTTCAATAAATACGCTTTTTATTAGTGCACTTTCGTTACCAAAGTTTCTAAAACCTATTGATCCGAAATCAAAGTCGACATTTATAATCTGTTTAATTTCATCTTTGATTTCCTTTGATTCGTTTGGTTCCTGTTTGACAACAACAGCAATTGTGTCGGGTATAGTTATATGTCGATCTAGTAGCTCATTTTCACCAGAGAATATATTTATTCTTATTTTTCGCTTTTCACAATAGGCTTTTAATTTGTACCAGCTATCAACTCCCAGATTAGTGCTTGTCTTATCATCTCCATACACTATCCACTCACCATTAACTCTTAGATGGGATTTAATTCTATCGTTAAATAATTGGATCATTACACAATTTGAAAGATTTTGAGCTCTAAATATTACTCCTAAAGAAGTTTTGATTATTCTAAAATCACACTCCAGAATATAGTCATCCCACAGTGCTATTTTTGGATAGATAAATCCAACACTTGATCCAGTGATTTCATAACACATTTCATTCTTAATAAATTTAAAAGTACCTCTACCTACCCAATCGCCATCGCTACCAGGTTTATCTAGTGGTAAAAAGTAAAAATCTCTATCTTTGGTCCGAAAGTAAATAACAACAAACATAGATAGTGTAAAAACAATAACTGCTATCACGAAGGCAAGTTGAGGTGTTGTTAGTAAAATAGACAGTGATGCAGATATAACGTTTACTATAAATGCGATAAATTCGTACCTGTATTGTCTAAAGAATGACTTGGTTTTGTTCATATCAGTTAACTCTTAATTTTCCACTCATTAATCTTGGTATTAAAGATTTTTCAATCTTTTCAAAAGTTGTATTCATTTTACGATTCAAGTCATTTAAACTATCAATAGCTATAATAGTCTGAACGATCCTTTTTTGTTCATCAATGGATGGTAGTGGAACCAATAGGTTGCGAATATTTGTAACTGGACGAGAAATAGAAGGAACACCCGTCTGTGTCCTATTTGATAGTAAGGAATGTTGTCCCAAGGGCGATCGTAAATAATAAGTTAAAAATTCTGGGACTATTTTTGAAGCATCACATCTTATATAAAACTGTCGCTGCGAAATAATATATTCTTTGTATTTTGAAGATGTAGGAATAAAAGATACTTGTCCAATGTTGCCCGCATGAGTGAGAATAATATCACCTCTTTTGACGATTGAATTTCTTAATCGCCTAGCATGCTCTTCTGTTATGAAATTGTAGTCTAAATCTTCTAAAAAGAAATGATTTAGATGCTGTCCGCTTATAATTGGAATACCAGTTTTTACAAATGTTTCCACTTTAATTGACGATCCAAAAGGGCCAATACCCACTCTTTCTGCGAGATTTTCTACTCTTTCTGTTTCCCAATCTTCCGGATACTCCTTATCCGTGACTAATTCCGTTCCATTCTTTAGAAATGTGATTGTTTTTTTTAGATTCAATTCAATATAGTCATTTAATTTTCTCGATCCATTTAGCTGTTCGAATAAAATTAAAGAGAGATTTTGCATGTTCTGTATAAACTGATCTTCGCCTTCAAATTCAAAGTCTGTACCAACGTAGCGTCCAGGAGATAAAACATAACCATTCTTCTCAACTTCCTTAATCTGGGCGGCTTTACTAAATCCCTTCACATCTCCATACTTGCCATTATTATTGCGCCAATCGTGATAAGTCTGAGCAATCCGCCTTAGTTCACCTTCTGTTAATTCTCTATGCTTCCTATCCGTCATTATTCCCATTTTACGGGCATCAATAAATAGAATTTCATCATGTCGATCTCGGAATTTATGGTTGTATCTATCCCTGGAAATAAACCATAGTGACGCAGGTATACCAGTTGTATAGAATAATTTGTCTGGCAAAGCGACAATGCAATCAACCATTCCAGCTTTGACTAGATTTTCGCGAATTCCGCCCTCATTTGAAGAATTAGAGGATAATGCCCCACTGGACATTACAAAACCAGCAATACCAGTAGGCGATAAATGATGTACAAAGTGTTGGATCCAAGCATAATTTGCATTACTAGTTGAGGGAACTCCGTATTTCCATCGCACATCATCCCTAAGCCTTTCACCACCCCAGTCACTATCATTAAATGGGGGATTGGCCAAAATAAAATCGGCTTTCAAATCCTTGTGTAAATCGTTGTGGAAACTGTCTCCCTCTGATTCTCCTAGATTGCCTTCAATTCCACGAATGGCAAGGTTCATCTTGCATAGCTTCCATGTAGTCGGATTGCTTTCCTGTCCATAGACGGCAATATCGCCAACTTTGCCTCCGTGTTCCTGTACAAACCGCTCGCTTTGTACAAACATACCGCCGCTGCCACAACACGGATCGAATACTCGACCCTTGTACGGCTCTATCATGGCAACAAGGAGTTTAACGACAGATGCGGGAGTATAAAATTCACCACCACCCTTGCCCTCGGCACTAGCAAATCTCCCAATGAAATACTCGTACACTCTTCCCAACAAATCTTTAGATTTAGACTGCGAATCTCCCAATTCAAGAGAGCTAAAAATATCAATAATTTCGCCTAAACTTTGTTTGTTAAGATCAGGGCGGGCATAGCGTTTTGGCAAAACTCCTTTAAGCGTTGGATTCTCCTTTTCAATGGCTACCATGGCATCATCTACGATTTTGCCGATTTCTGGTTTCTTGGCGTTTTGTTTTAGATACTCCCAACGAGCGATTTCTGGCACCCAAAAAATGTTTCTGGCTTGATATGCGTCTTTATCTTCCCATTCACCCTCGTAAGCATCATTATCGTTTTTAATTGATTGATGGGTTTCTTCGAAGGAATCGGAAATGTATTTGAGGAATATCAAACCCAGCACCACATGTTTATATTCAGAGGAGTCCATGTGGCCCCGCAGTTTATCCGCTGCTGCCCATAATTTAGTTTCAAAGCCAAGATTAGCTGTCGATTGGTTTGTCATTCTCTTCCTCTCATTGCATACATTTTACCCCAGAACTGGATAACTTGTATTTAGATATACTATAAGTCAATTGACTTTAGCCTACAAAACTGTAGTGTATAGATATAAGTTAATAGAGTCGACGATCTCGTAAAAGGACGCCTTTTGGAAGAACTTTTGTTTTTCCTAGAGGCGTTTTTTTTGTATTTATAAGGAGGTAGCGCATGAAACACCTAAAATTTATACCAGATCTTCCTATAGATCAGCTAAAACCGTCGGAGTATAACCCGAGGATTTGGGATCAGAAGACAATTAGAGATTTAACGAAAAGTATTAAAGAGCATGGATTTGTGGTGCCTATTCTAGTTAATGAAGATAAATCCAGATATGGTGTGGTAATCGGTGGTCATTTCCGCCTGAAAGTAGCCAAAGATTTAGGATACAAGACTGTGCCCGTCAATTTTGTCGATATTCCTGATATCGACCAGGAAAAAAAGCTTAACCTGACTCTGAACCGAGTGTCCGGTGACTGGGATTACGAACTTCTGAAAAACTTTGACATCGAGTTGCTCCTTGAGTCTGGCTTTGACGATACTGACCTGACCCACATCTTTGACGACATGTTGGGAGTAGAGGACGACGACTTTGATGCTGAGGAGGAAGCCGCCAAGATCTGGGAACCAAAGACTAAGCTGGGTGATTTGATCTTGTTAGGACAACATCGGTTGATTTGCGGAGACAGCACTAACCCCGAAGTAGTAAGCAAACTAATTGGTACTGATAAGGCGGATGTTCTGGATTTTGATCCACCTTTTAATATCCATCTTAGCTATGATAAGGGAGTAGCTACCAAGGGTAAATATGGCGGTAAAACCCAGGATAACCTCACAGATCAGCAATATAGGAAGTTCCTCGAACAAGTACTCCAAAACGGACTACAGCATATTCGGGAAAATGCTCACATTTTTTGTTGGTGTGACGAGTCTTATGTCTGGTTGGTGCAGAGCTTGTACCGCAAGCTCGGGATCGTAAGCAAGCGGGTTTGCCTATGGATCAAAAACTCCGCCAACCCAACTCCCATAATCGCCTTTAACAAAGCCTATGAACCGTGTGTTTATGGGGTGATCGGCAAGCCTTACTTATCACCCTCGGTACGCAACTTAAGTGAAGTCCTCAATAAAGAAGCGGGCTCTGGCAACAGACTGCCGGACGATATCATGGATCTTTTCAATATCTGGTTAGTTAAGCGGGTTAATGGTCAGGACTATGAACACCCTACCCAAAAACCACCCACCCTCTACGAAAAAGTCATGCGTAGGTGTAGCCGACCAGGTGACACTATTTTGGATCTCTTTGGCGGCTCGGGAAGCCAACTGATCGCTGCCGAACAGCTCAAACGAAAAATGTTTCTCGCAGAGATTGATCCTGTTTTCTGTGACGTAATCGTTAAGCGGTATCAACAGCTAACGGGAATGGAGGCAAAATATGTCAATCAATAAAGGTGATTTCTTCAGACTCGGTGATCATTACCTACTATGTGGGGACAGCCTAGACGAGACGGCAGTCAAAAAGTCGGTCGGTGAGAGGAAGGTTTCGCTTATACTGAGCGACCCGCCTTACGGGGTAGCGTATGTGGAGAATAAACCCCAATACAATAAACCCAAAAAGAATAGGCTGATTGCCAACGATCATTTGCAGACTGATGAGCAATATTGTAGGTTTACTGAGCACTGGCTGGAGTTAGTCAAACCGTATCTGACAGATAAAAACGCCTACTACATTTTCAACTCCGACAAGATGCTGTTTGCGCTAAGGGAAGGATTACTTACCGCGGGATTCAAATTCGCCCAATTACTGATCTGGGTTAAAAATCATGCAGTACTCGGGAGGCTAAATTACCTTCCGCAACATGAACTCATTGCTTACGGCTGGTATGGAAGGCATGTATTCCAAAAATCACAGGACAAAAGTGTCTTGTTTTACCCCAAGCCACAGAAGAGTTTACTCCACCCCACAATGAAACCCGTGGGACTACTGCGGAACCTAATTCTTAACAGTTCCCGCATTGGTGATTATGTATACGACCCGTTCTTGGGCTCCGGCTCAACTCTAATTGCTTGTGAACAAACTAAGAGACGGTGCCTGGGGATAGAGCTTGACCCCGAATACTGTCAGACCGTGATAACGCGCTATGAAAAAGTGACCGGGCGGAAGGCAGTCAAAATATGAACCAGGTTGACCCGATGATACCGATCAGAAGAAGGATCAAAGATGATCAAGCCTTGCTGATTGCCCAGCTAAAGAAGGCGCCGATTGTGCAAATTGCCTGTGAAAAGACGGGAATAGCCAGATCAACTTACTACCGCTGGCGCAACAATAGTAAGTCATTCACAAAAGAAGCGGATAAATCTATTGCTGGGGGAGTTGCACTCGTAAATGATATGGCTGAGAGTCAGCTACTATCGGCAATTAAAGACCGCAATATCAGCGCCATATTCTACTGGCTCAACCACCGCCACCCGAGTTACGGCAATAAAGTAGAAGTCACAGCACACGTCAAAGACGAATCTCTTTCCAAAGATCAGCAAAAATTAATTCGGCAGGCATTAAGACACGCCGCATTGATTACTGAAGGAAATCATAATGACAAAAATTCTACTCAATGATCATTTGGTCAAGCAAATTACCAAAGATACCAAACTCAGAACCTCGCTGACGACACAAAGCGCCGCTTACTTTGCGACTGTTTACTTTCCCCATTATTTTACTCACGCTCTTGCTCCTTTCCAGCAGGAGATGATCGGTATTATAGAAGATGAAGCATGCGAATTTAGCGTCATTGTAACTTTTCGTGGATCAGGGAAGTCAACCTTTTTTACTACCATTGCACCCCTGTGGTACATCATGGGAGTTATGCAAAAGAAGTATGTCGTGATAGTCTGTCAGACACAGGAACAGGCCAAGGCTCATTTGGCTAATATCAAGTCGGAAGTAGAATCCAATCCACTTCTAGAAGCTGATTTGGGACCATTTAAACCAGTAGGCAGTATCTGGAACGCTCTGACGCTGGAATTTGAGAGATATAACTCCCGCATCACTGCTGTTTCAATAGATCAGAGCATCAGAGGGTTACGGTTTAAACAATACCGCCCGGACGTGATTATTTGCGACGATATTGAAGACTCATCTTCCGTTAAAACCAAAGAAGGAAGAAAGCGTATCAGTGAGCTATATAGCGGAGAAATTGCGCCACTCGGAGATCTTGGTACCAGAACATTTATGGTGGGCAACTACCTGCACCCCAATTCCCTGCTGACTACCCTAAGAGAAACCATAAAGGCGGGCAAACTTAGGGGGAGACAAATGTTTGTCCCGCTTATTAACGACGAGCGACAAATCGCCTGGCCACAAAAATTCCCCGATATGGAGGATATCTATGAATTAAAAGCTAAGGTGGCCAATTCTACTATTTGGGCTCAGGAGTATTTACTGAAAGTGGTGCCGGATGACGATCAACTAGTAGCGTATCAAGATATCCACTGGTATGACTCTATCCCCACTGGGTGGGAACCGCTATTCTGTTACCGGGCAGTGGGAGTTGATTTGGCGATCAGTCAGGATGACCGCTCCGATTACACTACGGCGGTTTCAGCTTCGGTCTATAGTCATAGCGGTGAGTACCATGTGTTTATCGATCCCAATCCCCTAAATAAAAGGCTCAAATTCCGACCAACCATCGACTATCTAATGAAGTTTAACGATTACCATCCGGGTAGTTATCTGTTTATCGAAAGTACAGGATACCAAAGCGCTTTGGTCGAGCAACTGTGCCAAGAGGGCGTGGAAGCGTTAGAGGTAAAAATCGGTAACCTAACGAAAGCAGAAAGACTGGCGGTGATAGTCCCATGGATTAAAAGGGGTTTGGTCCACTTCCCGCAGGACGGTGCGACTGATTTGGTTAACCAGACCATTAATCTCGGAATTGAACTACATGACGACTTGGTAGATGCCCTGACCATTTTAGTCAGTCAAATTATGAAATATGCCAAAGACAACATACATCCACCTAGTATCCGTAATTCTTATCCCAAATTTGTAGAAATCGAGGGCGGTATGAGCCTGAGGGATGCTATGGTGCGCCAAGTTACAAATTGGGATGAGTTTAACGTCCGCACGCTTGAGCATGACCCCTATGGGTGGTCGACTAGATCAACTCGGCGGTTTTGACTTTCAGTACACGGGCGATTTTCTCCAAAACCTCTAACGAAGGGACATTGCGACCCTGCTCGATGTATCCCATGTATGCCCGACTGATGCCCACTTTGTAAGCGACATCTTCCTGCGTCAACTCCATCTTTTTGCGGAATTTTCGGACCTTACTGCCAACTACTTTGGGGAGCTTTGCGTTTTTTCTCATATGTTTGTATTGTTTTGCCAGGAGGTGATTTACTCCACTAACTGACAGTCAGCAGATTTCTCTGGTACAGGACTTGATATTGTGCTAACTCTGGCTTATCATTAGGCTTGGAATATGCCGATCATAGTGTCACAAAATGGGAAAAACGCGACCAAGTTGGATAAACTGAGCTTTGGGCTGGAAAATAGGCTCCAGGAGTATATCTATGACAATCCCGAGAGTATCCCCCTCTACGATATTAAAGACGATGTACAGCTACTGATCCTAGCTAGAGAGTTTGCGACCAATAGTGGACCAATTGATGCGGTGGGGATAGATAGAGATGGCGAGATTTACTTGGTTGAAACCAAACTGTACAAAAATCCAGACAAACGGACCGTGGTAGCGCAGGTGCTGGACTACGGCGCATCACTTTGGAAAGCCCATACCGATTTTGACGATTTCCTGCTCCGCCTCAGTAGCCACGCGCAAAAACAATTTGGTCAGGCAGTAACGGACAAAATTAGGGAGTATTATTCGCTTGACGACGAGTCGCTTGAAGGACTATTTGAGCGTTTAAAACATAATCTTAACGAAGGCAACTTCAAATTTGTAGTACTCATGGACAGTTTACACGACCAGCTAAAAGACCTAATCCTTTACATGAACCAAAACAGCAAGTTTGATATCTACGGGGTCGAGCTAGAGTACTACCAACACGACAGCTTCGAGATCATGATCCCACGGCTATTCGGCGCTGAGGTCAAAAAAGACGTTGACTCTGGCAAGTCCACAGCTTCCCAGGCTTTATCTGACGAAGAATTTGTGCAAGCTTTCGATCCCAAAGTACAAGACATCGTCCAAAAGTTACTTGAGCTAAGCAGACAAGTCAGTAACGGGATAATGGGGATAGAAGGGCTAACAGCCAAGAAAAGCCCAAAGAACCTCAACTTTTACTTTACCCCCGCCAGTGATGAGCATAATTCCCTGGCTGTTTCGGTGGGTGTCAACTACGGCCAGCCGGGCAAAACCCTGGACTTTTGGTGCAATAACCCTGCAAGGCAGGAGGAGATATTGCGCGCGATAAGTACAGTCATTAGAATCGAAGGAGATCAGCTCCCACCGGGTGCTAAATACGGGATTGTGGCCAAGTGGGATTTGACCAAAGTGGATACCGAAAAAATCCTGGAGATGTTTCGCCAACTGGCTAATTTCAACTGATTTTCGGCCTGGACTTGTGACACGTTTGCGGTATCTTGTACCTCAAGATGGAGAGTCAGCCTACCCTCAAATATGTCTTATATGCCCGCAAATCGAGCGAACAGGACGAACGACAAGCGATGTCGATTGACTCCCAAATCAAAGAGATGGGACAGATTGCTGTTCGAGACGGCGTGACTGTCCTAGATATTCGCCAAGAAAGTCACTCTGCCAAGGAATCTGGACAACGGCCAGAGCTAATGAGACTAATTCAGGATATCCGAGATGGACTCTTCAATGCGATACTGACATGGGCGCCAGACAGACTCAGTCGCAATGCGGGTGACCTTGGGATGTTAGTAGACCTGATGGATCAAGGCAAGCTACTGCAGATCAAAACTTACTCTCAGAACTTCTCGAATAACCCAAATGAGAAATTTCTACTTATGATTTTATGTTCCCAAGCTAAGCTAGAGAATGATCAAAAAGGTCAGAATGTTAAAAGAGGTATTAGGGCAAAGTGTGAGATGGGTTGGCGACCGGGCCCTCCTCCGATTGGCTACTACAACCGTACGATGGCGGGACTTAAAGATATAATCGAAGACCCTGATAGAGGTTATGTCATTGAAGAAATGTTTGAGAGGTCGAAGAATGGACATAGCGGTCGGACTATTCGGAGGTGGTTTGATGAGATAGGGTTTACTACCCGTAAAGAAAAACAGGTGTCGTTGTCTCAAATTTATGCGATGCTCAAGAATCCCTTCTATTATGGTGAGTTTGAATATCCGATCGGAAGCGGAAAAATATATAAGGGTGCTCATAAACCGCTAGTCACGAAAGAGTTATTTGATGAAGTGCAAAAAAAATTAACTGTCGTGCCAAAATCATCATGGGGAGGTAAACTTTTTGCTTTCAAAGGAATATTTACTTGCGCAACATGTGGAGGAAGTGTAATTGGCGAGGAGAAAATGCGGAAAAGAAAAGGGAGAGAGCCAAAAAGACATGTCTATTACCACTGTTCACGTAAAAAAGATTACGAGTGTCCAGAGCGCTACATATCCGAAGAAGAAATGATCCGAGAACTAGTCCGCTATATCCGATTGATCGAAAATGTAAAGCCACAATATATCCAATATTCGAAGCGACTTGCCACTAGGATAGAGCATTTTAAAAGCTTGAGAAATCAAGTGATGTTAACCAGCGATATTGATCCAGATAAAACTAAGTTTAGGTTTAATGATTACGTAAAATATGTAATGCAGATGGGGACTCTAGAGGAGAAGCGGGATGTGGTCTTGGCTGTTGACCGTAAGATGTACTTGCATGGGCGAATGATTATTGGGAATCCTGTCGTCTAAATTTTCGGTTCGAGAACTGGTTAAGTGACTATCACGGAATATCGCAACCACACTCAAGTTGTTGGGGTTATTGGCGGTTGCAAGAGCTTGAGAGGTTTTTGTCGATTTAGCAAGGTAAATTGGTCTGTTTTAGAGATTTAGGTCACTTGGGTGCACTGGTTGGTTGCCGGGCTAGGATTCGAACCTAGAATAGCGGGATTCAAAGTCCCGAGTCCTACCATTAGACGACCCGGCAAAGGTTGATAAGGTGTATTTTACCCTAAAACTGGTGGTGATAGAATACACACATGATTAAGATTAAACCGTTTCGCCAAAAGACGGGACTCTGCGGGCCGGCGGTACTCAAGATGGTACTGAATTATTACGGGGTGGAGAAGACCGAACACGAGTTGGCAGAAATGACTTATTGTGATCCAGAGCTGGGGATCGGGGGGGAGAAGATGCTTGCGGTTGTGAAAGACTTGGGGCTCGATGGTTACATAAAAGACAATGCAAGCTTACAAGATTTGGAGAACCTGGTGGTTGAACAACAAATCCCGGTAATTGTAGATTGGTTCAGTGAGGATGATGGGCATTACTCGGTAGTAGTCGATCTGGATAGCGAAAATATCTACTTACAAGATCCAGAGGTAGGGCATTTGCGGGCAATGCGGCGGAATAAGTTTTACCGCGTATGGTTTGATTTCCCGGGAGAGAATATTCAAAACATCACCGATTTGACGATTAGACGAATGATTGTTATTGTAAACAAATGAATGGAACTTCGGTAAAAGCCGATACTGACGAGCCTGGGGGGAACGGGTCACTGATTCCCAAATTTGTGGGGCTCATTCATAGTGAAGTAAAACGCGAGTATTTCCCTACCGAGACACAATATATTACCGAGAAAGATGCAGAGCACGAGGCGCAAATTATTGCTGGCTATCTTGAGAAAATGGGAATTAAGGTTAGGCTATATCCAGGAAGACCGGAGGTAACACTGAAGTTGGTCAAAGATCGACCAGATATGGTTTTTAACCTGGTTGGATCCATTAACGGTCAAGAGTACCTGACAGCGACAATCCCGGGGATTCTAGAGGCGATTGATATGCCCTATACGGGGGCGGGAATGCTCGGGGAGTCGATGGCATACAATAAATATTTAATTAAGCGGTTGTTACAAAGTAACGGGATACCTACCCCCCATTGTCAGCTACTCCCCTATCCCACAACGCCATTGAGTCAGGACTTGCGGTTCCCACTCATTACCAAACTAAACGAAATCCACGGAGCGGTAGAGATTACCAAGGATGCAATTTCCCCAGATGAAAAACACCTACGAGAGCGAGTTAAACATCTGATTCATACTTATCAGCAGCCGGTAATTGCAGAGGAGTTTGTGGCAGGACGAGAATATACTGCCATAGTGCTAGAAGGGTTGAATACTAAAGTCTATCTGGCCGAAAAAGTTTTTGCCGAAAAAAACAACCCTATGCAGTTCGCCACGTTTGATGCGCAATGGGTGACTGATGCCGAGACTTTTCATTATGAAAAAGTGAGCGATCCTATCTTGACTGAACTGGTAAAGAAAGCTTTTAACATCTGTAAAATGGCAGACTACGCCAAGTTTGATATCCGGGTAGACCAGGCAGGACGTTACTATTTTGTGGACAGTAATAGCAACCCGGCGTTTGGGCCCAAGGAGTTGGAGGTAGCGATGGCGACCATTCTGGACATGTACGACGTGAACTTTACCGCAATATTAAAGAGATTGATGAGTAACACGATGAGAGATTGGTACAAGACGCAGGAAGAAATGGGACAGGCGCAAAATTCGTGATTTCCTAGTATAATAATGAGATCATTGCCGAGGTGGCGAAATGGTAGACGCGCACGCTTGAGGTGCGTGTGAAGCGATTCATGGAGGTTCAAGTCCTCTCCTCGGCACCTTGGGCCTGTAGCTCAGTTGGTTAGAGCACCTGCCTCTTAAGCAGGGTGTCGTGGGTCCGAATCCCACCGGGCCCACAAAAAACGGCCACTTAGCTCAGCTGGTAGAGCATTCGGTTTACATCCGACAGGTCATAGGTTCGAGTCCTATAGTGGCCACAGTGAATCGTTTACAATTGAATATGTTGGTGAGGTAGCCAAGATGGTCAAGGCACTTGTCTGAAGAACAAGCTATCTCAGTTCGAGTCTGAGCCTCACCACCAACTGCGGGTATGGTGTAGCGGTAACACAACTGCTTTCCAAGCAGTTATCAGGGGTTCGATCCCCCTTACCCGCTCCAATAAGTCACATTTTTCAAAATCTCCACCATTTTTGATCGAATTTTTGGCAGACAGCACAAAATCCCAGGGATGTTGTGGTTCCCCGCTCGCTTCGCTCGCGGAAAGCAGGAGGTTCGATCCGAAAACATTTTCGGATGCGGACTTAATCCCCTTAAGTCCGCCACACTCGGCGGTTTCAATCAGGCTAGTAGCCTGATTGAGCCATGCTGAAAAGGGTTCGATCCAGCCAGTCTGTGTTCGTTCAAGCGTGATCAAATTCTCTTCCAGCGACTTCTTGGAACTGACTAGCTTATTCTTCTCGACCTTGTATATTTCCTGGTCAATAAGTTGGTCAAGGTAGCCGTCAAGAAGTCGCTGGAGCTTGAGATTGATCACGCTAACTTGATCTCTGGTTTGTTGAACGAACGCAGAAACAGATTGGGCGGAATCCTTTTTGTCCTCATTGAGTCTTTTCTTCATGTAGTCCGCCCAATCTGTGGGCAAAGCAGTTTGTTTGATCAGGGATGATAACTGGCGAGACAAAGCACCTTCTGTTATCGCAGGTTCACTGCACTTTACCGCTTTGTTTTTGTGAGTGCAGTGATAGTAGGTGTACTCGTGGGTATTGCCGTTTTTCTGGTGCTTGGTGCGGAGTTCGCCAGTTATCATCTTGTGGCAGTAGCCACAATGGAGTAGCCCGCACAACTCACGAGGTGTCCACTTGGTGACTTGGTGAGGCTTACCTTTTCGATCAAGAATGATTTGCACCTGATCAAACAACTGCTTTGATATGACTGGCTGGTGTTTACCCTCGTGCACTTCTCCAGCGTAGCGGAAGTGCCCGTAGTAGAATGGGTTTTTCAGCATGTAAGTCACTTGTTTGAGGTTGATTCGCTTGCCTGATCTGGTATGAATACCAGATTTCGCCAGAAAGTTAGCAACGTCCTCAAGTCTTTGGTCGCCGTGGGAATACAACTCGAAAGATTGACGAGCCAATACAGCCTTTTTCTTGTCCATAACTATGGTCTTAGTCCGAGAATCATTGAGATACCCAAAGGGTGCTCGTGAAGGATATTCCCCACGGCGTACTTTCTGGCGAAGACCCCTTTTGGTGTTCTCGGCAAGCGAGTCCACATAGTATTTGCTTTGTCCAAAGGCGATATTGAGCATGAACTTTCCTTGTGGAGTACTCTCAAACCAGAATGTAGGGAATTTGAGAGTACTAATACGCCCTGTATCGAGGAGATAGATAATTTTCCCGCCATCGACAGAGTTCCTGGCAAGACGATCTGGATTCCATGAAACTATGCCGTTAGCCTCTCCACGCTCTAGGCGTGCCACCATATCGTTGAATAGTGGTCTGCCAGGACTCTTGGCGGATTGTTTCTCTACTATCTCCTCGATAATCGACAGATTCTCAGTTTTGGCATAATTCCGCAACTCGGTTAGTTGTGCCTCGATACTCAGTACCTGCTTATCCTCCACATCTGTCGATTTGCGGGCGTATAGAAAATACTGATTGTTCATGCTCATTCTTACATCTTATCGCCTTTTATTGGGGTTATGCAATAACCCCATAATGCAAAGCAAATACTAGCAATAAGTGACTTTAAACCTCCGAGTGTGCGAACCTCCTGCTTTCCGCGAGCGATGCGAGCGGGCAACATAGTGACCCCTGGCAATTTATCGTGGAAACAAAAAATTCGGTGAAAAATGCTGAAAATTTTCAACAATGTGCAATTCTGGAGCCCCTTTATAACAAAGTCAGAACTCACTTTATAACACAATCAA
>JAZDDW010000014.1:0-5227 GCA_043809365.1 bacterium | reverse complement strand
GCAAACAGGCGGGATCACCGATTTTTATCGGTGCGACGGCGGGCACCTTTTGCAGAGGTTCATACAATTTTGAGATTTTCGGACACAATCACCTTGATTGTGCTATAAAATGAGTTCTGACTTTATCATAAAGGGGCTCCAATAAAGCACAATTTGCAAAAATCTCACTGTTTTTGAACGAATTTTTGGTCTCAGCCAGAAAATCCCAGGGGTGTTGGACTGTCCCGCTCGCTTCGCTCGCGGAGAGTTGCAAGTTCGCACACGAGGCGATTAGAAATCACTCGGCTACATCAAGCATTTGCTTTGCATTATGGGGTTATTGCATAACCCCAACAAAAGGCGATAAGATGAGAGCATGAACAACTTTTTTCTATACGCCCGAAAATCGACAGATGTGGAAGATAAGCAGGTATTATCCATTGAGGCTCAGTTGGCGGAACTCCGTAATTACGCCAAAACTGAGAATCTGTCGATTATCGAGGAGATAGTGGAGAAACAATCCGCCAAGAGTCCTGGCAGACCATTATTTAACGACATGATCACTAGGTTAGAGCGTGGAGAGGCGAATGGAATAGTTTCGTGGAATCCAGATCGTCTTGCCAGGAACTCTGTGGACGGAGGGCGGATTATCTATCTCCTCGATACTGGGCGTATTGTGGCGTTGAAGTTCCCAACATTCTGGTTTGAACCAACGCCACAAGGAAAGTTCATGCTCAATATCGCCTTTGGACAAAGCAAATACTATGTGGATTCGCTTGCCGAAAACACGAAAAGGGGTCTCCGCCAGAAAGTACGTCGTGGGGAGTATCCCTCATTTGCTCCGTTTGGATACCTCAATGACTCTCGGACAAAGACGGTGGTAGTGAACAAAAAGAAGTCGGTGATCGCCAAACAGATGTTTGAGTTGTACTCAAAAGGCGATCAACGACTCCAAGATATCGTGGACTTTCTGGCGGAGAGCGGGATATTATCCCGCAACGGCAAGCGACTCCACATTAGCCGAGTGACTTCAATGCTTCGCAATCCATTTTATTACGGGCACTTCCGATACACTGGGGAAGTGCACGAAGGTAAGCACCAGCCAGTCATATCAAAGCAGTTGTTTGACCTTGTGCAGGTGCTACTGGACAAGAAAGGTAAACCCCACCAAATAACTAAGCGTACTCCGAGAGATTTGTGTGGACTCCTCCACTGTGGCACCTGCCACATGATGATCACTGGCGAGTTACGCCATAAGCTCCTCTTAAATGGCGACACGCACTACTACACCTATTATCACTGCACCCATAAATCCAAGAAAATTAAGTGCAGTGAACAAGCAGTGCGTGAGGAGGATTTAACTCGCCAGTTATCATCCCTGATCAAACAAACTGCTTTGCCTACAGATTGGGCGGATTACATGAAGAAAAGACTAAGTGAGGACAAAAAGGATACCGCCCAATCTGTCTCTGCGTTCGTTCAACAAACTAGAGATCAAATCAGCGTGATCAACTCTAAGCTACAGCGACTTCTTGACGGCTACCTTGACCAACTCATTGACCAAGAAACATACAAGTCAGAAAAGAATAAGTTGGTCAGCCAAAAGAAGTCGCTAGAGGAAAATTTGATCACGCTGGAACGAACGCAGACTGGCTGGATCGAACCGATGTCAAAATGGATTGTACAGGCAAAGAATCTGCCTGTAATCGCCGAGTGTGGCACGCTTTTGGACAAAAAGCGTGCATCCGAAGAAGTCTTCGGATCGAACTTGCAACTCTCCGCGAGCGAAGCGAGCGGGACAGTCCAACACCCCTGGGATTTTCTGGCTGAGACCAAAAATTCGTTCAAAAACAGTGAGATTTTTGCAAATTGTGCTTTATTGGAGCCAGGACAGGGGATCGAACCCTGGACCTGCGGTTTACGATACCGCCGCTCTACCAACTGAGCTATCCTGGCATCTAAGACTGCTTATGCGTCTGGATGCATTTCTCACGTTGCTTTGCAACTTGATGTGCTTCTACTAGTTATTTTACCATGGGCGAGTGGTATACTCTAAGCCATATGGCAGGATCGAGACTGAACAAAGTACGAAGTAGAAGAGCGGGGAAGCAAGGAGTGGCGTATCTGGTGATTGCGATCCTGTTGATTGTGGGGATGATTGGCTGGGGCTTACCGATGGCGGCGAGACTCGCGGGACTCCTGGTAAAATCGGGCAACGATCCACGTGACGTGGAGGAGTTGCGACCGACGGCCCCGATTTTTTCGGATGTACCGGAGGCCACGTATAGCGCTCAAGTACAAATATCTGGGTTTGCCCAACCAGGCCTAGAGGTAATTTTGTATTTGAATAGTGCCGAGTACGAGCGAAAACTAACTTCTGAATCAGGTACTTTTATCTTCGAAAATATCGGAATTACTGAAGGAGTGAATACGGTGTACGCCTACTCAGCTACAACGAGAGAGCTGCGGAGTGAACAGTCTAAGTCGTACCTCATTACCTTAGATACGGTAAAGCCGGTCGTAACGATTGACAGCCCCAAAGATGGAGAAGTTTTCCGCGGAACGACGGCGAGGATTGCTAATTTTGCAGGAAGTGTCAATGAACTTGGATCAAAAGTATATATTGGTGAGCGAATGGTGATAGTACAGGCTGATGGAAAATTTAATCTCCCCTATCAGCTAGTTGAGGGTGACCAGGAGTTACCCATTAGGACGATTGATAAAGCGGGAAACGAAAATGTGACGTCGATTAAGTTGCGCTGGGAACCCTAAACTGAACCAGCAAAATCCACAACAGAGCAAAGGGGTAGAACATCACGTTGTTAAAGAGCGAGGCAAGGAAAAAGAACACTAAGAGAGGTTTGTAGGAAGATTGGCGATAGAGAGAGAGCATGAACATCATCCAGCCGACTAGACCGAAGATTCCTGACGTGAGAAGTAAGTAGAGATAGCTATTGTTGGGTCCGGTGGCGTGAGTAACTCCTTGGTCGAGAATTAGCGTGTTGAGCCCCCGACCCAGGAGCAGATCCCACTGGTATTGATGAACATAATTTAGATCGGATTCTAGACGAGAGGAAATTGAGTAGGTACGGAGAAGATTGGTGCCTTCGCCAAATCGCTGAGGAAGCAGAATGATTGCCAACAGTAAACAGCTTACGGCTAGCAGTAACACTAGTTTATTTTTGACAAAAAACACTAAAGTTAGCACAAAGGAGAGCCAGACTGAACGAGAGTAGGTGAGGAGGAGCGCAGGTATTATGTAGACAGTATTAAGTATTAAGTATGGGAATTTTAAGTTTACCTGGCTAAGCAAAAAGAGCCCAAGCATGACCCCAGTGAAGGTAGGATCAAAGTGGGGCATGATGAGCCGGTTGAGGTGATCGTCCCAACCCAGATATTGAAATACCCGCATATCAGGCATCAAAAAGTATTGGGTCAGACCCAGGATAAGAGTAGTAAAGCCAGCGATCAAATAAGCGAAATTGGGAAGGTAAAATTTGAGCGACTTGAGCCTAAAAAAGAGAACGAGATAGGCCAAAAGACGGAGAGTGTAGAGAAAAGGTATGAGTAATTGAGTGATGGGGTAATGGAACAAGGCGTTACACCAACCGAGAGTGAGACCGAGTAAAAAGATTTTGAGACCATAATTCTGTAAGGACGGACCTTGTAATAACAAGATACAGATTACTAAAATATCGTGAAAGTAGAGCGGAAGACCAAATACTTCAAAACGTAGAAGTTGGCCAAAACCCAGAGAGAGAACAAGCGTGATCAAGAGCCAGTGCGTTATTTTTTGTGCCATAGGAGGTATAGCTTGGTCCAGGTCAAATACGAATGGAAACTCATCATAATCGCCATAATGGCACCAGGTACCCCGTCGAGGAAGCCTAGACGGAAAAGGTAGTTGAGTTTGAATTTGGCGAGAGGGTAGATAAGGATCTTGAAAAGACTGCTTTTGACTCCTTGTTTGTAACGATATTGGGCTTCGAGGGTGGAGTAGTGATTGATCTTGGAGAGAAATGAGGCGATAGTTCCATGGGGATGGTGGAGAAGGGGGTTATTTAGAATGCCAACGTGGCCAGGACCAACCCATTTTTCATGCACTGGACGCTGCCACTCCCCCCAAGTACGGCGGGCAAGGCGGATGAATTTGGCGTGACCTGTCTCACCGTGGTGAAGTTCCCTGCCGAGGAAAGTATCAAGGCGGGGAAGATAATAGGCAGAGTAGATGTTAGATTTTAGATTACAGATGCCAGTAATCTCGTCTTTGAGAGCAGGAGTAATTATTTCGTCGGAGTCGACAAACAAAACCCAAGGAGTTTTAACTTTGGCTAACTCGGAGTTCCGTGCGGCGGCAAAGTCGATGATGTCTAATTGATCGAAGGTAATGATGGTGAGATTTGACTTATCCATTGGGGACTGTCCTTTCGCCTGCCGGCGAGCCCTTCTTGGCTTGCAGCCAGGAATTCCTTTCAAGGACAGTCCCCGCGAGCCACAAGGGATAAATAAAGAGATCATAAAGATAGGCGGTGGGATAAGTAAGGCGAAAGAGATGTTTGGTGACAAATTGTAGATGAGATCGCCACTGATAAAGTGTTCGGCGAGCGACGTGACTTCCAGTAGAGATGGTGTGTTCGGCGACAACGTCGGGATTGATGTGAATAGTAAAGCCGGCGGCTTGGGCACGTAAACAGTAATCGAGATCTTCGAAATAGAGAAAGAAGCGTTTGTCGAGTAAGCCAACTTTTTCGATTACTTCTCGTTTGATCAACATAGCCGCACCCGCCACGTGGTCGACTGAAAGAGTGGTCTTGGGTTTGTTGGGCCAGTTTTTGTGTTTGACCATTCCGGTCCACTTGTTGTATTTGCCACCCCAGTCATAGCCCTTGGCATGATGTAAAATGGGAGAGACAATGCCAGCAGAGACATTTTTGGCAAAGGTGAGTTCGAGTTGACTGAAGTTGCCCATGGTAAAACCCAAATCATTGTTGAGCAAATAAATATGAGTGAGGGTATTGTCCTCTAGCGCGAGGTTGATCCCCCGGTTGACTCCTTGGGCAAAACCAAGGTTGGTGGAGTTACTAATGAGTATAGTGTCTGGTATTATTTTGAGCAGTGAAGAGAGGTCGTCTAACGTATTGTTGACGAGAATCAGGCGATGGCCAGTCAGGCGATGTGCAAGTTTGAGGAGACATTCACGGGTCGTAGTAAGATCTCCAAAATGGAGAATAATGACGGCGATTTTCAT
>JAZDDW010000013.1:0-2016 GCA_043809365.1 bacterium | reverse complement strand
TCCTTTGGTTACTGGTTTTGTTTCTTGGTCGCAGAATCTCGCCATGTTCCACCGCTCAACTTCGCTTATCGTATATCTCGCTCTAATTTTACTCTCTTACTCCCTTTACTCTATTACTCTATTACTCACACCTCCCGAATCTTTCCCCTGGAAATTTATTGCCTTTCTCGCTCTTATTTTTGCTCTCTCTTACCCTCTCCTCTCCTCTGATGTCTTTAAATATCTCTTTGCCGCCAAGGAGGTTTTGGTTTATCACGCCAACCCCCACACGGTTCCTCCCCAAGTATTTGAGGGTGATACTTGGCTTCGTTTTATGCGCTGGATCCACACTCCTAGTCCCTACGGTCCAGTGATGACCGCCCTTACTATTCCCTACTACGTTCTGGGATTGGGCAAATTTGTACCCTCACTCTATTTATTTAAACTCGATCAAATCTTTTGGTATGGTTTGTCTATTTGGATCATTGGTAAATTGGCAGGCAAACGCTCCGTTCTCGCCCAACTCTTTTTTGCTCTTAATCCGCTCGTTCTTATTGAATGGTTAGTCAATGCCCACAACGATGCTCCCATGATCTCTCTCTTATTACTTTCCCTCTACTTGCTTTCTTTGGGTAAGCGCCTGCCCGCCCTCATCTCCTTGTTGTTTTCCATCGGCATCAAGTACGCGACTGTTTTCTTTTTGCCAGTAATTTTTCTTTACAAGAAATTCTCCCTCTCAACCATTGTCCATTGTTCATTGATCATCTTATTTCTTGCCCCCTTGCTCTATCACTACTCCTCTCAATATCAGCCTTGGTACGTGACTTGGCTCGTTCCCCTTGCCGCGCTTTCTGGCTCACCAGTCATCCTGACTCTAACCGCCACTTACAGCTTGGGCGCGCTCTTGCGCTACATCCCTTTTATCCAATTCGGGTTGTGGCAGGGGAGTGCTACTTATTTTGCCCTCCTCACCTTTACTCCCCTCGCCCTCACCGTCCTCTATTTTCTGCTTCTAAAATTCATCCAATCCTACCACAAAAACACGCATTGACTTCGGGTTGTATTGGGGGTTTAATGAGAGTATGGACCAAAACAAAATAGCTATCTTCGAGGGCAAACAGATTCGCAGAGTATTATTTCAAGATCAGTGGTGGTTCTCCGTGGTTGATATTGTTCAGATACTTACCGGTTCGCTTGATTACATCACGGCTCGCAAATACTGGAATAAGTTAGCACAACGCTTGCGTGATGAGGGTAGTGAGGTGGTGACATTTTGTCACCAACTGAAACTTAAATCTAGCGATGGTAAAAAATACCTTACTGACTGTGCAAATACTGAGGGGATATTACGTATAGTTCAATCAATTCCAAGTCCTAAGGCAGAACCCTTAAAAAGATGGCTAGCCAAGGTCGGGTATGAAAGAATCCAAGAGATAGAAAATCCCGAGCTGGCCCAGGAGCGGATGAAAAAGCTCTACGAGCAAAAAGGTTACTCCCAAAACTGGATCGACAAAAGACTGCGGGGTATTGCTATCCGTCAAAACTTAACAGACGAATGGAAAGAACGGGGGATACACAGTGATCAAGATTATGCCATTCTGACAGCCGAAATCAGCAAAGCCACTTTTGGGATCACTCCCAGTGAGTACAAAGAACTCAAAAAACTCAAGCGTGAAAATCTGCGTGATCACATGACCGATCTTGAACTCATCTTCACTATGCTTGGCGAACGCGTGACTACCGAGATTTCTGCCCAAGAAAAACCAGTTGATTTTGACAAAAGTAAACAGGTAGCTAGACGTGGGGGCGACGTTGCCGGCCAGGCACGCAAACATACGGAAGCCGAGCTCGGCCACACAATTATTACGCGCACCAATTACCTCAAATCAAGCGAAATGAATAAGTCACGATACATATTGCACTCCCGAAGGGAGTGATATATGTCAGATGTTCCTCGTTTGCGGTATATATTGCCGAAGTTTAAGCCCGGGTACAATCGGGCGATGAAAACATTAATCAGCTCTCTCAAATACGAGT
>JAZDDW010000012.1:0-3304 GCA_043809365.1 bacterium | reverse complement strand
TCCTTCGCCTGAAGGCTTCGGAGTGGCAGGACCATTGATTTCTAAAGTCGATAGATTACTTCACCCAAAAATGTTTTTTGCAAAACCGGCCTGGCAGAGGGCCCTGGTAATTATCGCCGGGGTAGTTATGAACTTCCTAATCGGGATTCTCCTGTTTAGCGTGGTTTATACCAAAATAGGGATCCCGCAACTGGGAAGCGACCAAGCTGTGATTGTGAAAGTGGTGAAGGATTCACCGGCAGAACTGGCGGGGATGGCGGTGGGGGAGGTGGTAGTACGCGTAGGGGAGCAGGAGATTGCTACAGCGGATCAGTTTACCCAGCTGGTGAGAGACCAAAAGGGACAAATGATGAGTTTGTACCTAGCGAAACTAGATAGTAACGGACAGAAGGTAGAGACAGCCAGAAACGTGCTGGTGATACCACGAGAAAACCCGCCAGCGGGAGAGGGAGCGCTCGGGGTAGGGGTGGCGACTGTGCCTGTGGTGACTTACCTGCACAAGAGCTGGTACACTGCCCCGTATTACGGCGCGATAGAGGGCACTAAAGAGGCAATCGGGTGGAGTCGAGAATTTGTGCGGATATTTATGCACCCGGTCGAACTGATGAAAAATTTGAGTGGACCTGTCGCGGTCGTGAAAGTTGGTCAACAGGCGGCAACAGAAGGATGGATCACGATGATCAGATTTGCGGGAATCATTTCACTCAATTTAGCAATTTTTAATTTGTTGCCGATTCCGGCGCTAGACGGCGGACGACTACTCATGATTGGACTCGAGAAAATTGTGGGAAGGAAACGAGTAGCCAGGTTAGAAAAATATGTGAATGCGATCGGAATGTTCTTGCTGATTACACTGCTTATTGGGGTAACAATCAAGGATTTGTTTTTTAGTTAGAATTACGTTATGACCAAATTGATCGTGACCCACAACCATCCAGATCTAGATGCCATTATGGGGGCGTGGCTCCTGGTCCGGTTTGACCAGTCGCGGTACGGCGACTCCAGCTTTGCTTTTGTGCCAGCACCCACGACCTATAAGAACCAAGTGGTAGATAGTGATCCACGGATCATCCATATTGATGTAGGGGGAGGCAAGTTTGACCATCATAAACCTGGAGGCTTTAAGACTTGCGCCGCCAAACTGGTCTGGGAAGAACTGGTGGCAGAGAGCAAAATTTCCCCTAGCGATCAACCACTCAAAGAAATGCTTGAGGTTGCCTACGAGATTGATACGTTTAAGGATTGCTATTGGCCAGATACAGAGAAACCTCGTATGGCATTTATGCTTCACGAGATTATCCCAGCGCTTTATCGACTCCAGATTTATGATAATGAAGCCGTGGTGAGACTGATATTTAGTTATCTAGACGCCGTATATCAACGCTTAAAAGACAGCGAAAAGGGGAAAGAAGCAGTAATGGAGGGAACTGAATTTGAGAGCGTGTGGGGTAAGGGAATAGTAGTCAAGACTGCGGCAGATGACGTCTCTAAAATTGCCCAAAAGATGGGTTACGAAATCGTGGTGATAGAGGATACTCAACACGGATACCTTAAGGTGAAGACCGCACCAGGCGTAAAACTGCCACTCTCGGCTTTGTATGATAAAATAGGGGAACATGAGCCAGGAAGTAGGTGGGTCTACCACAACTCTGGACACATGTTGTTCTCGGGGTCAGATAAGGGGGAGCAGAAAGAGCCAACCCAATTAACGTTGAATGACCTACTAGAGATGATTGAGGGGGTGTCAAAGTAAATGCCAATTATCGTGAAAGCGAAAAAAGATGAATCAGCCGATGGAGTGATCCGTCGTTTCAAGAAAAAAGTCTTAAACGAGAATGTGATTGAAGAAGTGAGAAATCGTGAGTTTCACAAATCTCCCTCAGTCTTACGCAAAGAACGCAACAACGAAATCCGCCGCAAAAAATATGTCGATCGGATGCAACGCCTCAACGCGTTAAAGAAGAAATAATGGGAATGCTGACCACGCTACAAGAAGAGATGAAGATCGCGATGAAGGCGCGTGACCAGGCGCGGGTCGACGCTCTGCGACTGATGATTTCGGCGATCAAGTACGTCGAGGTGGACCTGCCTGTGCAGGCAGGTACTCCCAAAATTATTAGTGATGAACAGATTGTGGAGGTTTTGAAGAAAGAGGCAAAAAAGCGTCGGGAGGCAATCGAGGCTTACAAGGCGGCTGGGCGAGATGAGCAGGCGAAACAAGAGCAGTATGAGCTAACTTTGATTGAAGAATATTTGCCAAAGATGATGGGTGAGGAGGAGGTAAGAGAAAAGGTATTAAGTATTAAGAATCAAGTATTAAGTATGGGGAACTTTGGAGCGGGGATGAAGATCGCGATGGAGGCAGTGGGGAAGGGAGCTGAAGGGGCAATGGTCGCCAAAATTGTGAAGGAACTATTTAATCCCAAATCATAAATTCTCAAATTCTCAAATGAAGAGCAGGGTGAGGTATGGAGCAATCTAAACGAGATATTTACGAAAGGATATATCAATTTGGAATTGCCTGTATAGAATATATCCGGATTTTCCCCAAGAGCTTAGAGGCCAATATTATTGCCAAACAATTAATTCGATCTGCTACATCTATTGGAGCAAATGCCCAAGAGGGTGACGGAGCAGAGACAAAAGCAGAATTTTTACATCGATTTTCTATTGCCAAGAAAGAAGCTAAAGAAACGGAGTATTGGTTAAGGGTGTCCGAAGATGTTTTAGCAAAACCAAATGAAAAATTAAGAAAAGAAGTTCATGAGATTGTATTGATAATTAGTACAATAATTATTAAGGTGAAAAATAATAGTTAATTTGAGAATTGGAGAATTTGAGATTTATGATTTTTATTAATATCCTGGCTGATGCCAAGTTTCCTTTTAATCGCAAGGCTCTGCGCTTACATTTAACTAAGGTGCTTACCAAGTATAAACTGACGGATAATGTCGAGGTGGATATGCAGGTGGTGGGAGCGCGGAAGATGAGCGAGCTGCACCAGATATATCTGCAGTTGCCGGGACCCACCGATGTATTGTCTTTCCCCCTGAATGACCCTAGTGATGACCGGCCGTTTATCTCCTCGCCGGATGGGGTATTGCGACTGGGGGATATTGTCGTTTGTTACAGTGAGGCGGTCAAAGAGGCGCTCGAGAAGCAGTGTAGAGTAGATAGTCAGATCCAGGAGCTAGCCGAGCACGGGCTCATGCACCTCTTGGGGTTTCATCACGAGTAAGTTTTGACCTATAGTGTATAATCGTCGTCATGACTTTGGAGCATTTGAAGACTGTTGTGGCAATGG
>JAZDDW010000011.1:0-10288 GCA_043809365.1 bacterium | reverse complement strand
ATCTGGAGGATGTGCCGGGCGGTTAGGCAACGGTTCGCTAAACCGTAATCGCGAAAGCGATTGGTGGGTTCGACTCCCTCATCCTCCGCCAACTGCTACAATAGTCTTATGTTTGTGAAACTCTTAGTCGAATCTCTTATTGCCTTCCTCGCTCTCGACGCGCTCTGGATCTCCCAAATCGCCACTCCCTGGATGAAAAAATCTGTCCCCCATCTCATGGCCAGTACTCCCAACATCTGGGCCGCCATTGTTTTTTATTTTCTTTATCTCTCTGTTCTTCTTATTCTTTTCATCGTTCCCGCCCTCTCCCATAAAGTTGGCTACCAAACTCTCGCCTTTCAGACTTTTCTCTTTGGTCTCACTGCCTATGCCACTTATGATTTGACCAGCCTCGCAGTCATGAGGGGATACCCCCCACCATGGCCATCGCCGATCTGTTGTGGGGTGGTATCCTCTCTATGATTACTGCTCTAATTATTTACAAACTCAATATCTAGGAGTTTATATGTCCAAAAAATTTAGTTTGCTAGTCTTTCTTACTATCTCTTCCTTTCTTCTTGCTGGTTGTACCAAACCAAGTGCACCCACCACCCAAACCACGGGTCAAACTGTGAGTGAATCCGCCGAATTTGCGGAGGCCATCAATTCTGGCAAACCCACTCTTTGTACTCTGATAAAAGACACAGACAAAATGGAATATTTCATCAAGGGCAAAAAAATGTACGTTAACATGACCAATATTATCGAGAACAAAACTGTGGTTTCTCATATGATCAATGACGAAAAATTCTTTTATATGTGGACCGACGGTCAAAAGCAGGGTAGTAAAATCAATCTTTTGGTTTCTCCTTCGCCCGCCGAAGCCACCCCTACAACTGTGGCGAAGGAGGGCACACCCAAATTTGCAAGCCAAGCTGATTACGACAGGTTCAAAAATGAGGGTTATGTTATCAACTGTAAGTCTAGTAGCATCGATGATACTGCCTTTGTTCCTCCCGCTGACATCAAGTTTATCGATCCCGCCGAATTGATGAAGGCTCTCGCCTCACCAAACACAAATGGCGAGTTCGACATGGGCAACTTTGAAGAGCTCCAAAAGCAGTACGGCGGAGAATAAATCACCGTGTGCCCAGCGAAGTCGAGGGCGTTGTGGCAATAAATTCTAAATACTGTTTAACCACTCTAGCCATCGAGTATTTGTTTATGATTAGTTCTCGAGCATTTCTCATCATTGTAACCCAGGATTCTGGTACTCCCTCATGATTTCGCTCATAATACAGTGGCAATATTTTGTTTTCCAAAGTTAACAGCATTTGTTCAGTCAAATCAGTATCAGGCAATCCCCATCCAATCCCCAACATCTCCACCTCGCTCATCCAACCATCATTAGTCGAAAGGGGCAAGACTCCATTGAGCGCTGCCTTCATGCCACTGGTTCCGCACGCTTCAAATCCAACAACTGGTGTATTAATCCATACATCACATCCAGCGGTCATCACACGTGCAAGTTCTAAATTATAGTGGGGCAAATAAACCGCCAATCCCTTCAAGTCTAAATTCAATCGATATTGTAACTCCTCAAGTAGTTTCTGCCCGTCGGTATCCGATGGATGGGAAACTCCCGCAAACACTACGTGGATTGGCCTCTCTGCATTTTTTGCCATTTCCCTAAATTGTTTTAGTCTCTCGACAATTGCCAGTGGTCTCTTATATCGCACCATCCTCCTAGCCCACCCTAGCAAAATTGTTTTCTCATTCCATTGTTCTCCAGTCTTTTCCGCTATTAGTGAAGCGAGCTTGTGTTTATTTTCCTGGTGCTTTTCCCAAATTTCACTTTCACCAATTTGATCCCACGTTGGTAAATGAATTCCGTTGGTAATTGCTTCCATTGGATGGTCGGTCCAAATTTCCTTGGCTTTTTTCGCATGCAACTCCGAAACTGCATTAATTTTCCCTGCCGCTCGCATCGCCAACATCGTCATTGAAAAACTAGATGATTGTTGTACCAACCCCAAATCCACAAGTTGTTTAACCGGTATTGCCAACTCCTCCGCATAGTGAGATAGAGTTAACGCCACCAAATCATTGCTAAATACATCATGTCCTGCCGCAATGAGGGTATGATTGGTAAACAAAACATGTTTTTTAGCTCTCTCCTTAGCCTCCTCAAACGCAAGCCCATGTTCTTGCATCTCATGGTGTATCAACTCATAAATCAAGAACGCCGAATGTCCTTCATTTAAGTGGTAATATGCAGGATGATATTTAAGTTGTAGTAACATTCGTAGTCCCCCTATTCCTAGTATCATTTCTTGCTTTAATCTCACTTCTTTTTCTGTTGTATATAATGTATCAGTGATGTGCTGATCCTGTTCTGTATTCTTTTCTACTCGTGTATCAAGTAAAAATAACGTGACACTCTTATATTCCCACCTCCAAGCCCGTATCCACACTTCTCTATCTTGTATTGGTAATTTAATCAGGATAATTTTGCCCTGCTGATCACTAACCAGACTAAAACCCATTTCTTCAGGCCTGCTCGCCTCACGTAAATCCACTACTTTACCATCTGGAGACAATTCTTTGTGGGTAAAGCCTTCGCTATAATATAACCCAATCGCCACCATTGGTACTCCTTCATCTCCCATCTCTCGCACATAATCTCCCGCAAGCACCCCCAACCCCCCCGCATAAGTCTGCAACTCACTAAAGATTGCATATTCTGCACAAAAATATGCTATTGGTCTCTTCATTTTATTAGTATTCTTTTTCTTTTTTCACCAGTTCTTTTATACCATCGTTTGTATTGTTTTGCCGCCTCTTGCCAAGAAAAATTTTCGGATAAACAATTCTTGACCAATCGCTTCCATAAACGGGGATTGCGATAAGTTGTTGCCGCAGTCATTATCGCCCCATAAAACGCCCACGCATCTTTCCGTATGAATGAGAATCCATTACCTTTCCCCGTCATTGGGTCAAACTCAACCACAATGTCGTTTAATCCCCCTGTTCTCCGGACAATCGGGACTGCCCCATAACGCAGGGACTCCAAGGCGACAATTCCCCCTGGTTCAAATAAACTCGGTATCAACAAAACGTCTGTTCCTGCAAAGATTTTCCGTGGAAGCTTAAAGTTTGGCAACAAATGTAGCCCCACCTGCTTAGGATATTTTTTGGCAAGTTCTGTAAGTGTGCGTCGGTAAGCATCATCCCCTCCCCCAAGCACTATCAACTGAAAATCAGGATTTCCAGGTAACAAATGGGTCATTACTTCAATAAGTAGTGTCATCCCTTTTTGGTTTGCGAGTCTTCCACTAAACGCCATCAAGAACGCTCTAGGCGTTCCCGGCAGACCAAACTCTTCTTGTAATATGCACTTATTTTTTTGCCTTGCCGTTTCGAAAGTCATTTTATTATAATGATTGGGCACTATAGGGTCCGTTGCTGGATCAAATTCTTTTGTATCTAACCCATTCAAAATCCCCGATAATTTATCTCTTTCTTCCTGTAACAAATTTTCTAGACCTTCACCGTATTCGCTTGTCAACACCTCTCTTGCATGCGTGGGTGAAACGGTGGTTACTGCATCAGCATACTTAATTCCGCGCAACAATGGATTTTGTTTAACCAATTCCTCCGATAATAGAGGGGCCAAGGGTTTTGTCCCTTTATCTCGATCCTCTGGCAAACAATACTTATATTCGTAATTTCCCTGAAAAGTAAAGTTATGAACAGTAATCCCAATCGCTACTCTTTTGAGTGCTTCTTTATATCTCGGTAGCTGCCTTGCCAATTCGACTAGATATGCACTATGCCAATCATTAAGATGGATCATATCTGGCCACCAACTCCCTCGTTTTTTTTGTATCAACAACCATTCTAAACATCCTCTACACATGAGCATAAATCTCACATGATCATCCTTATATCCAAACACGTTCGCGCGTAATTCATAATATTCCCGATTTTCCAAAAAATATGTCTTTACTTTATCTGTTTTTCTCTGATATGACTTAATGTTACAGATGACCTCTCCGCCACACTCACTCTCATTTTCAACCGGAACTTTGAGTCCCATATATTCTTCCTGTAATTTCCAGCCCCGACTTGTAGGGGCTGTAGCTTCCATGGCTCCAAATTTGGGAGTAAATACTGCTACCTCCAATCCTATTTGTGCCAAAGCTCTTGGCAAAAAATAACTCACCTGCGACAAACCCCCAACCGACACAAACGGCCCCACTTCCGCCGACACAAACAAGATCTTCATGGCTCTATTGTACGCTATCCTGCCAGGGTAAGTCCCCACACTTCTCTCACCCCAGCCTCTTTTAGTACTCTCGCGCATTCTCGCAAGGTAGCTCCCGTTGTCCACACATCATCCACCAAAATAATTTGTGACACCTTGTCACTGTGGCACTGATTCTGTACTCTGAATGCTCCTCGTACATTTTCTCTCCTCTCCTTTTTCTTGAGTCCAAACATCGGCCTTGTCTCTCGTGTTCTTTCAAGCATGGCAAGGTACGAAACCCTACCATTTCGAGCAAGCAATTTACCAATAATTTCCGCCTGATTAAACCCTCTCTGTCTTTCTTTCTCTCTCCACATCGGCACAGACGTAATCACCGTGTCACGTGACACTGTGTCACTGCAGTTTTCTTTCCATATACAAAAAAGAAAACTGACAATTTCCCACGCACTTTTATACTTAACTTTCTTGAGACACTTTTGTACCAAACCTCGGTACGGCAACCCCACCTCAAGTCTTTCCATTCCGTTCCATTTTTTACATCTGGGATGCGTCCATCCATCCAAACTCGGTTTACAACACATCGGACAGATCTCCTCGGGTCTTACCAGCTTCTTCTGACACTCTCTACAAATATATTCTCCCTCCCGTCCACACCCCACACAAATTCTCGGATATATCCAATTTATTAGACTCATTATGCTATAATATCAGCTATTGGGGACGTCTTGCTTTGACGTGTACCAGCTCATTAACATCTGCATACCGACTTTGACTAAGGAAGTCGTTAAAAAGAGTCAAAAAAAATCTGTCAACAAACTTGTACAGACAGCTAAAAACCTTGTCGCTTCCCTTTTGGGTCCCGACACTGGTGGTTACGCTCCCGGTTACGTTTTAGCGTAAAAGGGCATTCATATCCAATTTGCTCGCGGAGAAGATATGGGTGGAAACACACACGAGACGTAAGTATATGCCCGCCACATATACCCATACATACGGCGACCCTCGTGATCATTTTGGTCTGATAATTACCTAGTGATCTAGAGGTTAAAATCTAAATTTATCTAAGTATGTAGATGGTGTTAAAGACGGCACGCGGACGAGGGCTCATTGCCCTCCGTCTCCACATTCACCCGCCGAAGCCTTAGGCGTAGGCGGGCTTCGCTCAAACCGTATTCTTCACGGCTTTGGCCAAATCCCTCTTGATATCGCGCGCCTTAAGATCCGCGCGTTTTTCCCACTCCCTCTTCCCCTTTCCTACCCCTATCTCACATTTCGCCCACCTTCCTTTAAAAAATAACTTGAGGGGTACCAAGGTCAGGGGCTTACCCTCAATTTGTTTCTGAATTTTCAAAATTTCCTTCGCTTTCATTAGTAATTTCCGCGACCTCTTAGCATCATATTCAACCCCCGAATAATGACTATATTGGGGCAAATCCACTCCCACCAAAAACAACTCACCATTAATAATTTTGACGTACCCATCTCGCAGGCTCCCCCTCCCTTCCCGCAAACTCTTTACCTCTGCCCCCGTCAAAGCCACTCCCGCCACGTACGTGTCGCCTATCTGATACTCTCTCCGTGCCAACTTATTAATTACCATACCCATATTCTACAACCCAAACTCTTTCACCGCGTTATCAATCAACACATAACCCTTATCATCAACTATCACCAGATCTGTCGCATTCTTAAATTCATCATTTATATACTGGCCCAGGTACTTCCCATCCGTCCCTACAACAACTACCCTTTGCGCTCCTGATTCTAGTACATATACTGCATTATCTGTGACAAACATCGCCACTGGATCCACCATCACTTTCCCTTCACCTTGGTATGGGAAACCTTCCATTTCAAAAGTGACCGGTGCTCCCCGACTATATCTCACCAACTTACCGGTAGAAGTTAGTAACCACACGTCGCCTACCACCTTCATATCCACTACCTTTGATAGGTCAGGTGTGATCCCCGCCGCTAACCATCTTCTTCTCCCTCCAAATGTCTCCCCCAACGTTGGATATTTCCAGATTTCACTCTGTTCTTTATCAAAAACATATACATTTCCCGCAAACAGCTCGATAATGGTAGGATCTTTCCAAAATTCATCAGCCTCTATGACTTGTTTGGCCTCATTTTTCTTCCCATCTATCTCTATTACGCCACTATTCAGCAGTCCATAAATCCTATTCTCCGCCACCCCTACTCCCACCAACTTATCTTTGTTATCTAACTCAATTACTGTCTTAGATCTATCCACCAAATTCATCCCGATTACCCGGGGTTGACTTTCATCAGCAAATATCAAATTCTCTCTTCCGTCACTTTGCATTTTTGTACTTATGAGTCCATCTGTCAAGATATTTAGTTCCACCACCATCGTCAGTTGGCTGTTATTTTTCTTAAACACCTGCTCATCGATTATTGCTATTGATTGCCCCAACTTTATCGCCTTTATCCGATACTTCTCTTTGATGGTAAGTGCTAAATATGCCTCAATTTCACGCTCTGACTCTGTCAGTAACTGTCTCGCTAATATTGGATTTACATCTCCGGTCAATTTTACTTCCTCTGTATTTCTCTTCACACTGCTCTCTAGATCAAGGTAGTTGCGTTCTTCTGTCACCCCCACTCGCCTCACCATGCCTACTCCAATCATAATAGTCAGCAACAATAGCAACCCAACTCCTATCCACAGGTTAACTTTGCGTGGGTTTTCCCCTCTCAATTTTATCTGTGGCCAAGTATCAAGTTTGTTTGAGGATTTTACCGTTCCCACAATCGCCGCTACTCCACTCGTTTCCTCTTTGGTGTGTACAAGCGGAGCCAAGATTTCCCCTGGATTATCGGCTGTCAATAAGACTTCCTTAATTGTCTTTATTCCCATCTCATTTATCAATCTATTCGTTGTCAATATAAATACATCCCCTTCTTTTAATATGCCATTCGCGGTGATTCCCAGATTAGCCAATTGTTCACCTCGTGCCAAATATGCACTCACTTCTCCAACTCCCCGTACTATAAGTTTATCCTCCTTCGCTTCTGCGATCAAAAGCCCCATTTTGAGTCCCAGATCTGCCTCCTTCCCCATCTCTTCCACTACTTGCTCAATCGAGGCCTGATCCCCCAAACTCTCTTTCCTCCTCTCTACTTCAGCCAACATTTCTGCCCCTATTGTGGCCAAATCCAACAAGGTTGATTCTGTTTCTTGCCCTAGCTCCAAGACCACCAATAATTGTCTATTGTCGCCATATCCCACTGTCTGTGCTTGTGACCACGTTGTCGCAGAAGCTGATCCCACTATTTTTACCGTTTCAATTTTTACCATATCACAATATTATTATCGCCAACAACAAAATCAGTAAGGCAAATCCAAAATGTAATGCCCCCAGTACTCTCACTACAAAATCATCTTTCATGGTGACTGCTCTGGTCATTGCCACAATTTGTCGCATCATCAGTCCCGCAAATATACAGTACACCCCCAACAGCATGATTAGCATTACCTTGACTACCCCCAGGAGCGTGATCGATTGTAATACTGCCAGTGGGTCCATTTATTTTACCCTTCCTTCTATTTTTTCTTGTTCTTCCAAATCAATCATACGATTAATAATTTTCCCTACCAAGTCGGGTTTGGGCACCGCCAAAAACTCGAACTGCGACACTTCGGCTGCAGTCTGGATAAACACGTTTCCGTATCCAAAAAACGTCTCCATCGCTCCCGAAGAAGTTACATTTACATCTTGGATTTCTTCTATCTTAGCCGTCGAAATTCGCCGGAAAAAAATGTTCAGAAAATCTACGTCCACTATTCGCTCATCCGTAATCAAGTAAATGTTAAAGAACCAACCCATGAATTTTGCTAAAATAAAGCCCGTCACAAATAGGTACCACCCCATCGAAACCACAAATTGATACGCCAGGGGCAAATTTGCGTAGGGAGGAAAAAACCCAAACACGGAAGGGAGTGTCAACATGAGCAAGGATCCCACAATCCACGGTAAATTTACGATTGGGTGTTGTCTCAAAAATACCACCACGTTCTCCCCGTCATCTTGTGTTTCAAAACATACCGAGGGAGGGAAAGTCGCAAAACTCGTAAATAAATGTCGCGCTCCCTGTAATTGTACTATCTTCTTTAAATCCAATATCGACTTGCGCTCCACCTTCCCGATCACCTTACTTGCCACATTCCGAAATATCTCCGCCATAAATATATGTTACCACAAAGGTCTGACCTGCTAAGGAGACGAGCGTAGCGAGTGTTTAGTCGACCCCGCTAAGCGGGGGAGACCAGGTCAGACCTTATTGGAATTACTTGCGTTCAATATTAAATAGTCCACTTTTCAGTGATATCCTCCCCGGCGCTCGTAGATTAAACGCTTTTTTAAAATCCGCTCCCGCCACCATTACAGAGCCTTTGTTCGTCTGAAAAGTCACATTTGCCGTCACCCCATTCCCTGCGTAGGTCACACTCGCCCCCGATACACTGGTAAAACCACCTATTCCTTTGAGCTCCTCCTTGCTATATGGGCTCCCTCCCCAACACCCCGACTCTGGTGTTACTTTGGATGCATCACCTCCCCCTTCAAACAAAACCTTCCAGGCGTTAAGAATATCCGCCATTTCCTCACTGTTGAGCCATGGGTGACTCCGTCCGCACGCATCTCCCGATCTAGTTTTGTACCAAGCCTTGTAAAACCATGGACTACCCGCCGTTTTTTCGTACGCTTGCCCCGTCCATCCTGACTGTCCACTCGGTGTGTCCCAAAATCCTGGAGTCGTATATCCGTTACCGCTATACGATTCCTGGTATCCCCCCGAAGTCGAAGCGTACCAGGCCGAAAATGGATTGCCGTTCGCATATATCACTTTCCCCCGCGTTGCATTCACCGCCTCCTCCCACTTCCCTCCCTTAGGATTTGGCTTAAACACTTGGCAAGCTTCAGTTGCACAAATTGTTGCGCCACGTGCCAGTGCGTAACTCCGCGCCGCGATCGCTTGCGCTTTCAAGGCTTCCATCCCCCCCTCATCTCCCCAACTCCCAGGCATCTCATAAATTCGCTTGGCATATTCCTCTAGCGAATAGCTTCCATACCCAGTTACTGTAATTTGTGCATCTGGATTATGGTCTCTGATCTCCACTCCTCCCCCATAATAAGCTTTTAATATTTGCTCATAGTTTTGTCCTGCCTTGGCTCGGCCCAATGCTCCATACTGGCTCATCCCTTTAAAATGTGGGGCTCCAAAAGAGAAGGCCGCAAACGCAGGGGAAAATCCGGGGTTATAGTCGGGACGGCTGGCCGGATCATCCGCTAGTGGTACATCCCCTACCGTAGTTTGGAAAGTCCCCGACTTTTCGGACAAAATCGCTTGTTGTTTCGCAGTCAAGGTGGCGATCTTCCCCGATAACTCTTGTTGCCATTTTTTGGCTCCCGCAATTTCTTTCTCAAAAAACGCTTTTTGGGCATCCAATTTTTTCTGTAAGCCCGAAAGTCTCACCCTATCCACCTCAATTTTCTTTTTATCTTCCTCTAGTTGCATGATCTCGGTGGTGATCTTGACAATCAAATTTTTGTCTTCATCGGCTGTGGCAGCCTTATATGCTAGTCCTCTTGTCAATTCTCCCGCGCTGTGCGAAGAAACAAAGATAAGTAAAGGTGAAAACATTCGCGATTGTTTGTAATAGTCTCGCACCCGCACCGCCAGGACCGCGTACTGGGATTTGATATTCCTTTCTCGATCTGAAATACTCCCCTCCAGTTCCCCAATACTCGCCTCAAATTGCTTAATCTGTGTCTGGATTCCTCCAATCTGCTTGTTAAGCTTGGTCACCTCTGACTCTAGTGGAGTAGTAGCTTTCACCGACAATTCCATTTGGTTTTGTAAATCAGCTATTTGTCTCTCAATGTCAACCAAGTCTTCTGCTCTCACCCAAGCTCTCTGTGTTAGAATAGTTCCCAGTAGTACTACCAGACTAACTATGAGCAAATTTCTCCATATTCTTATCGCTTTCTTCATCTTTTCCATCTTAACATG
>JAZDDW010000010.1:0-8768 GCA_043809365.1 bacterium | reverse complement strand
AACTTCAAGCTCGCCAGTGCAACGATCACTCTTACTTCGCCCGCCATCTCGTCTGCATCGGCAGTACCTTCTCCATCAGCCATTGACCATCAGCCATTGACCATTGATAAACCCTACGTCCTCATTGGTGAAACTGGGACCGGATGGTTACGTGTTCGCAAAGATGCCTCCGGCACCTCTGACGAACTAGGTAAAGCCAATACTGGTGAAAAGCTCAAGTATCTAGGTGAGAGCACTGATCTGGGTTGGCACCAAGTTGAGTTTGAAGGTAGCCAGGGCTGGGTATCCGGCAAGTACACAACGATTGTAAAATAATCGAGGACTCTTCCTCGACAGGAGACCTGGCCAACGGCCAAGTCGGGACACCGAAGGTGGGAGGAGAGTCCTCAAGGGTATTACAAAAAATACAATATCCCAATTACCATTACTCCCCAGATCATGACCGTAACCAGCAAGGGTTTGTCAGTCATAATCACCTTGTGTGGTGACTCTCCTTCATTTTTTTCATAAATTAAGAGCATGTATCGCATTACTCCAAAAATCACGATGGGTACAGTTCCCATCAACCATTTATCCACTAGTAAAGTACGCGGAAGTAACGAGAATAATTTGAGAACTCTCCCTTCAGCTGTAAATGGTGGGTGCAAAAAAGAAAACAAAGCATAGGTGAGCCAAGTAGTATTGGCAAACATCGACGTATAAGCATCCAGTAGTCCAGGAGTGTAATGGATTAGTGTTGGGCGTGTTCCCCTGGTTTCTATTTTTGATCCAGATAGCAGTGTCATCTCACTCCGCCTCTTTCCTACCGCCAAAAATAGTGAAGCCGAGATCACCGTCAGCAGAAACCACACATCCATGTGGACATTGATCACAAAAGATCCCGCATAAACCCGGATTACAAACCCCGCGGCAATCACAAACACGTCTAGAATCGAGACTCGTTTCCACCACAGGGTATACAAAATATTAATCATAAAATACGCCCCCATCGTGGCAAAGAAAAATGTTGAGGTTGTTAGTCCGAGCCATAGTGAGATGGCCGCTAGGAGGATAAAGAGAAACACCGCCAGCTCCATTGGTAGGGCTCCGCTAGCAATCGGGCGCAATTTTTTAAAGGGGTGCAACCTATCACTGGGGATGTCGATAATATCGTTAAACAAATATATCGCCGACGATAATAGGCAAAATAGCATAAATGCCCAAACCACCCTGGTAAAATATCCCGGCACAAACAAAAATCCCGAGAAAATAATTGGTGCAAACACCACCACATTCTTTACCCACTGGGTTACTCGGATTGATTTGAGGACAAGAACAAGTTGATCCACAACAACACCCCTCCCACGGCAATTGCAATTAACAGCATTGTATAGATTTTCATCTGGCTATTCAAATGCAAGGCGACTGCTCCCAATATGCCACTCATTAGCCAGTAGAGTCCAGCTACTTGTCGCTTGCTCCATCCCAGGCGCAAGAGCTGGTGATGTAGGTGATTGGTATCTCCCCACACCGGAGATTTTCCCGCCACCATTCTCCGCAAGATTACATATACTACGTCCATCAGTGGCACTCCCAGTACGATCATTGCGGTTGCCACCTTGGCACCTGACAAAATCGACAGGACTGCCAAAAAGTACCCCGCCAGTGCTCCCCCTCCCCATCCCGGCATTATTTTTTGCGGATAGACATTAAATACCAAGAGTCCGCCGTACGCTCCCGCCAGTGCAAAAGATAAATAGGTGCTTGGCCAAGCGGTAATATCACCCGCAAACCGCAACGATAAAATGCCCATTACAATCGCCGCGATCATCGTCACGCCAGGCAATTGTCCGTCCAGTCCCTTGGCTCCCATATTTACAAAATTCATTCCCCACATGATCCACAACACCGTGAGCAAGTCGGCCACCAGTTTGGTATCAAATTGGAGTACTCCCGACCCAAACGGATTACTCACATATGTAATTCCAATCCCCGACATGACGACAATGATTGCCGCCAGTAGTCCAAGTACTAGTCGGGTATATGGCGAGATATCGAGCAAATCATCCAGCACCCCCGCAATCATCAAAATCAGCCCCCCCAACAATATCCCCGCCATCTGACTGTCCATCTTTACCAACATAAGCGTGGCAAATATCATTGCCACCAGTATCGGGATTCCTCCCCCCCGAGGGACTGGTTTAGCGTGGATGTGTTTGGGGTGATCTTGCTTAGTTGATTTATCCAGGAGCCCAAGACCTCGGTAAACCATAATCGTGAGCTGTGTAACCGCCAAGGAGATGATCATTGCAACCACAAATGGCAGAATAACCAATTGCGCTATCATAGAATCAGGGACTGGACAATTCCGACTAGAGCCAACAGCAACATCCCCGCAGTGACCGCTGTCCCCACAGCCAGTACTCTCGGCAGGAGTAGTGACAATTTACCCGCTACTCTCCCCAAGCTCAAGTTAACCATCAAAATTAGTAAGGTTAAAACTGGGAGAAGATATAGCATGACACGACTTGTGAGTCTTGCCTCTCCCCAGGGCAACGTAAAGTACATGGGGACTACAGCCGGTAATTTAGGTAAGAGGATGGTAATCAAGATAGTCATTATCGCCCCAATCATGAGCCCCACAAAATAGCTAGTTCTCCCCAGTTTATCCGGCACCAAAATCTCGGCTGTTTCGGAAATATTAAAAGTTAGTTTAGGTGTTTTCATTTAATTCTCTACAAGCGGATATAAATCTCCGCTCCCAAGGTATTGTTGACTAGGATATATTCTCGCTCAATCAATTCATCTAGTTGGGTAAACTCTTCACTTCCTGGCAACTTCACGATGTATTTTGGCCGGCTCTTTTGGAGTTGGTCTATCACATAATTCTCTTTTTTCAAATCATGAACATGGAAACTGACGATGTATTTGCCTCCTGCAGGTAGTCTCTCTGTCAGGTTATAAATTGTCGCATCACTCCCCCAAAGATAAATTTGGGCGGTCGGTGACAGTCGTTCGTTTAGATACTTGGCAATGGCATAATTGCGCTTCGCATTATCAAATCTAGCCAGGTATTCTTCACTTCCTATCTGGTGATTCACATATTGCCAAAAATTTTGGTAAACACTCATCGTGGGGTATCCCCAAAACTTGACCTGTCTCTGCATAAGCAGGAGACTGCCCGCTACCACGCCAAGTAATATCCACGACAGTAGCGACTCGGCCACAAAAATGTAAGGCACCAACAGTGCAAAGGGTACAACTGGCTCTTGCAGATAATGTGGGTACGGCCTTGCCGACAACAGCGCCCCAAATAATGCGTAGGAGAACCACAACAAAGCCAATATGAGAGATTTATCTAGTTTTTTTCTAGCCAGATACAACCCCGTTGTCATCACCGCCAAAATTGTTCCCCTGACTACCAGTCCACTTTTAAACGGATTAAAGGTATAGGCACTCGTAGACCACGAAGAGACATATCCTAGGTTCATCGTTAAGACTGTATCGAGATAACTCCCCCCATGACCCTTGAGATAATAATAGGCAAAAGTCATCGCCAATGGCGTCACAAAACCCAGGATATATCCCATCATTGATTTTGAAAATAATGCTTTCAGGCTCGCTCGCCAAGATTTCTGTTTAAACACCAAGAAAAATAATCCTATTGCGGCCGCATCCGCCGCCACCGGAATCTTATATAGCCATCCCAATCCAAGTAATAATCCCGCCAACCCATATTTTTTCCATTCAGCCTGTTTAGAGTTCCACAGAAGCAAAACTCCTGCCGTCACGGGCACCATCATGAGCAGTTCGGCATTCACCGTCAATCCCTCGAGAGTGGGGAGAGTAGTCAGTAACACAAAAATCGCACTGCTCACATACGCCATAAAGGGCCGGGTTTTCTGCCAAAAACGCTTGGCCAATTCCCAAAACAAGACAGTATGCAAAATCATCATTCCGGCTAATAGTCCTCGAAATGCCAGCATGGTGGGAGCAAGTCCAGCCAAGATATAAATAAGTGGTGGCTTGTGATCAAACATAGCTTGATAAAGAGGGACTCCACTCCTCCATGCTCTTCCCATCACAAAATAGATTTCCTCATCTCCGTAGTAATGGGGCATGATCAAGCTGGGGGCACGCAGCACCAAAATCACCACAATCAAAAACAAGATCCACTCGTGTCGGTTACACCATTTATGTAAATTCTTCACCCATTTCCACATACCCTCATTTTACATCTTTTGGCGAAACTTTTTCCGTGACTTTATACTCAATGTATTTCCCGAGCATTAGTCTGGTGTGAGCGTCAATCCCCGGTAGTGCCGAGAAAAAGAATCCCACAATCGGCAGCGTGATAAACTCCAAGCTTTCTAGTACTACCCCAATAATGGGAATTCTTTTCCCCTCCCGTTTGGGTCGGAGCTTATTGTTAATAATAATCATCACCACCAAGGCAACCAAACATAAGGTCAGAATCCCCGAAGTGACCTGGGGTAATGTTTTCCCAATCATGGTGCGCGAAAAATTTTGGTTCAGCAGTGGGGGCAGTAATGCTCCAATCGTAATTGCAAACCAGTTAACCGGCCACAAAAAATGATCTTCCAGTACTCGCAGTACTCTGATCGTTTTCTCCCAAAATGGGATTGATTCCGCCATCACCCATCTAGAGATTACATACGGTGTATCCGACACTCCCCATGCCCACCTCTTTACCTGTTCATATTGGCTGCTATACGTTTTCCATACTCCGCTGGCTTCTGCCGCATCGGCCATAATAGGTAGGAAGATTGGTTCAACGCTTACCTTACCTTCTAGGGCAAAAAAAGCTTTGAAAAATAATCTCCAATCTTCGGGAATTACGTCAGTGTCCCAGTAACCTATGGCATCGATCATCTTCAAGCTCGCTGTATAAGTCGAGAAATTGATTAGTCTATCTCGCCTTGTTACAATCGCCAGTTGTGACACCGAGGCAGAAGAAGAAAATACTCGGACAAATAGGGGAACGCGCCAAATATTATTGTAAAACAGTAATACTGCCTGCCAGATGGTCGTATAGCGCGCAGGATTATCCAAGAAATGATAAGTCAAACAGGCAAAATATGACGGATGCAAGAGCGCGTCGGCATCCTCACTCGTGATTGTAACGTAATCAATATTAATGCCATCTTGGTCCACCAACAGTCGCTTGGCCTCTTTCGCCCCCCAACTTGTATTTGATGATTTCCCCTTTACTTCTCCTGGCAGATCGGGGTGATAAGTGATCCACAAATGACCAAATATTCCCCCATATTCATCCGTTAACAATATAGCTTTCTCTCCGGCTGCTTCTTTTTCTCGCTCTTCAAACGAGAGCATAATATGGATTCGCTTGATTGGGAAGCTTTGCTCTTTGAGTTTTTCCAAAGTACGTCGGAGGGTTTGGAGTGGTTCTTTATAGGTAGGGATCACAATAATATGGTGAACTCGGGCCCAGTCTGGGAAATTACGCACGTCCCCCATCCAGTCGTATAGCTGGTAGCTCTTCAACTTAAAGTACCCAAGTACCGCCAGGATTGCGGTCGTGATCGAACGGTAAAACCAATACACGGAAAACCCAATAATATAATACGCCACAATCTCGGGAATTAGCCAGGATCCCCACACGGGGAACAGGATCAAAAACCACGACACAAACCCGGGCAAAATCTCCAGTGCTCGCTTAGTTCGCCTCGGATGTCTAGTAATCCATTTCCGCAAGTTTTTCATAATCTATAAAGCCGTCGTGCGTTAGCGTTAGTTTCACTCGCCAATTGCTCTCCTGGCACTCCACGCAACTCTGCCTGGAGAGTGGCCAGCATTCTAACATTCTTGGGTTCATTGCGCAAAGTTGGCTCTATTGTCTCACCCCCCGTATTTCTTGGCATCATCAGTGGCGAGTCCGTCTCTAGGAGCAATTTATCTACGGGGACTAGTGGTACCATTTTCTTCACTCTTTTGCTCCATGTAATATTTCCCCCAAAACTGACGTAGAATCCGCGTGCCAGCACTTCTTTTAACCCTATCTCATCATGGGAGAAACAATGGAACTGTCCCCGTGGCATCTTGGGTAGTTTATCCAGCACGGCTAGCGTTTCCCCCAAACTCTGTCGCGTGTGGACGATGATCGGCAAGTCCATCTCGACCGCCAGCTCACACTGCACTCTAAACATTTCTTGTTGCTCTTTCAATTTGGCTCGCAATTCTTCGGTATATATATCAATTCCAATCTCGCCGATTGCCACCACCTGTCCCCTATTTTCCGTAATTAATTTTCTTAAATCTCGAATCATAAATCTTAAATCCAACCCATCCACCTCCTCCGGATGTACTCCCACCGCGCCGTAGATCACCCCCGGGTACTTTTTCGCCAATTCTGTCGCTTGCCGGCTTGTTTCCCTGCTCGTTCCTGGGACTATCATTTTCTCCACTCCCGTCGCTTTCGCGCGCGCGATTACCTCGTCCAAATCATCCTTATATTCCGGGAACCACAAATGTGCATGTGTATCAATCAACATACCCTTGATTGTACTGCTAGAATATACTCAATGACACCAGTAGAAACTACAAACAAAGAGAGGGCATTCATTGCGGCGGAGCTCTTCGGATCCCTCATAATTGGACTTCTGTCGATAGATGGCCCGAGTTATTTAGGACTAACTTTGGCGCTCGCACTTTCTCTTGACGCCATCACCAAACAACGTTATTCGACAGCCGCAATGGAGAGTTTAATTCTCCTTATCAATCGTAGTTCTAAAGAATAATTGGGCCCAATCTACTTTTTCTAATGACATAATGAATTACTGCGTCCATCCGAAGCCTTCGGCGAAGGAGGAATTCATTATATCAACCCCATAATTAAGTTAATCGGGGGAAAAGAGGAGACGACTTCACAATTGTTTCTCCCGCAAATTGTTTGCTTATCTTCTCTGCAGTCTCCGGCATAAATGATTGGAGTGCTTCAGCAATATCTCTTATGCCTCGCAAACCAGTCATCCCAATCACTATATTACTCAAAGTCTTGTTGGCTTCGGCTAATTCTTGTTGCCACGGCCTTTGTTCACTCATATATTTATCCAAACCACTCACATTCCCCCATATTATTTTTAGTGCTTCATTAAAACGAAATTTATCCATATATGGAGCAATATCATCTAATAACACATTTCTTTCAGGATTATCATCCTTAAGATTAAGTTGATATTTTTCGCATAAAGTAGAAACCCTGGAGATCAAGTTACCCAAACCATTAGATAAATCTGAGTTATATATTTCCTGCATTCTCTCCCACGAAAAATCACCATCGCCATAAGCAGGAATTTCTCTTAACAAATAATACCTAAACGCGTCTACTCCGTACTTGTCTACAATCAATTTGGGATCAATTGCGTTCCCAAGCGATTTCCCTATTTTGTTCCCCTCTACAGTTACATAACCATGTACAAATTCTTCAGTTGGCAGGGGAATTTTGGCTGAAAGTAATAATCCTATCCAATATAGTGCATGAAATTTTACAATACCTTTCCCAATTACATGAATTCGTCGATTAGCTTCAAACCAAAATTTCTTATACAGTTCGCCATCAGTTGCATAATCTAAACCTGTCACATAATTGCCAAGAGCATCCAGCCAAACGTAAATTATTTGTTCAGGGTCATTAGGTACTGGCACACCCCATCCTCTCGCTCGCTCCTTACTTCTTGATATAGAAAAATCTTGCAGACCTGCTTTCAAAAACCCCAAGACCTCATTCTTTCTCTTTTCAGGAAGTATTTTTAGAACATCATCGGTGATAAGTTTCTTAATCTCTTCTTGATATTTACTCAACCGAAAAAAGTAATTCTTCTCCTTCACATTTTCTGGCTTAGTTTTATGCTCAGGACACATGCCATTTTCGTCTAAATCTATCTCTCTCTTAAATTCCTCACAACCAACACAATATAATCCCTCATATACATCTTGATAAATATCATCGGGATTTAACGCATTCCAAAGTTTCTGTGTGCCTTCAAAGTGTCGCTTTTCTGTTGTACGAATAAATCCATCAAAACTTAAATTGAGTAAATCTTTCAGTTCATAAAAGTGTTGAGTGTTTTCGTCGACGAACTCCTTGGTTGTTTTATCATCTTTTTCAGCAGCCAACACATTTTTTAGTGCATTTTCGTCAGTACCAGACAAAAAGAAAACATCCATACCCTGGAGTCTTAAATACCTAGCAATGGTATCGGTTTGAACAAATTCTAATGTATGTCCCGCATGAGGCAATCCGTTAACGTATGGTATTGCTGTCGAGATAAAAACCCCTTTACTCATGAACCCTAGTATACCAGACCTACTTCATCAACTTCTCTAGTGCTCGCGAGAGCCGGATACTCCACACATCCGCCCACTCCTCTGCCTTGACCCGCTGTAATGCCATCTGGATCCCCCGCTTGTTCATTCCCTCCGCCACCGAGGCAATGGTCGCCGTCGAGACCTTGAGCACATCCTTAATATGTTCATATGACTGTCCTTTGTCCAAAAACACCGCAATTGCCAGCCGCTTGGCAATAGCCGAGATCTCTCCCTCGCTCATTAGTGAGGCTAGGATCAGCTCGATCCCTTCTTCACTTTTTGCGTCCGCCAAAACTTGATACAGGATTTTGTAAACCTGCACTTCAATTTGTTTATTCATCACTTTCATTGATTTTTTCATCGCTTCTTATAGATATACCAACTTTCAATAGCTAAAGTCAACAGGAGAACAGCTAGGAGTCCAAGGTGCATGAGTCCCA
>JAZDDW010000009.1:0-48272 GCA_043809365.1 bacterium | reverse complement strand
TGAATAAGTCACGATACATATTGCACTCCCGAAGGGAGTGATATATGTCAGATGTTCCTCGTTTGCGGTATATATTGCCGAAGTTTAAGCCCGGGTACAATCGGGCGATGAAAACATTAATCAGCTCTCTCAAATACGAGTCCAGTGATCCGGCTCAGTTCCATTTTCATGTTCTAGAGCATGGTTCCAAGTACGGAGTGGCGGCAGCTATCTCAGCATTTGGGATCTCTAGACGATCATTCTATTATTGGAAGAAACAGCTAGGTGGGAGTGGTCGTCTGGCTTCGCTTGTGCCACGCTCTACACGCCCCAAGAGGACAAGGCGAATGTTAGTGGATGATCGCCTTGTCCTCTTCATCAAAGAGCTCAGAGAGGAGTATGGGAGAGTTGGGAAATACAAACTCAAGGTACTCCTTGATGCATATGCGAACACACTTGGTGTTGCCTCATATTCTCCAGGAAAGATTGGCAAAATTGTGAAGCGGTATAACTATTTCTTTGAGAAAACGAAACGCACCAGGAGACTAAGATTCCAGAGAGAAAGAGTCAAATATGCTCCAAAGATAGTGATTCCTGGATACCTAGAGATCGATTGTGTCCATGTGATGGTCGATACCAGCAAACTAGTCTTTGTGACGATCATTGATCTAGCCACTAAGGTAGCTTATGCAGAGGCCGTTAAGACCGCCTCTGCATATAACACCACCCTAGTACTCTCTCACTTCATAAGTCTCCACAACATCAAAATCCACACAGTGCAAACTGATAATGGGAGTGAGTTCTTGGGTGACTTCCACAACTACCTGGAGAGCTTGGACATCAAACATCTATTCAGTTATCCCAGGTCTCCGAGGATTAATGGAGTGATCGAGAGATTCAACAGAACCTTTCAAGAAGAACATGTGGAGAGAACTAGAGAGTGGTGGTGCGACAGAGAATCTGCAACCATCAAACTAGCCAAGTATCTGGAGTGGTACAATTTTGTGAGGCCACACGCTTCGCTGAACTATCAAACCCCGATGGCCGCACTTAATAGTTTTACTTGAGAGTGCAATATGTATGTGACCCGTACAGCAAGGGATCAAAAAATACGGAATCTGGGCCCTCTTATTTTGGTCGATTATGCCGATCCCTTTTGATTTTGTGGGACTAATTGCGGGTTACTTGGGATTCCCTTTTGCCAAAATGTTTGTGGCCTCATTCCTGGGCAAGGTGACGCGGTTTCTGCTGATGGGATTAGGAACTAACTGGCTAGTGAGTGTTTTCATGTTTTAAAACATGGTAACACCCTATATTCAAATTGTGTCGGGAAACTATTGAATTCAATCTCGAGTGATATATACCTTACCACTCTCGTCAAAACACTTGTATCTACCAAGGATGTTAATATTCTCGTCATCAATTTCATTGCCACAAATCGCTATTTCCGAAAAGGATTCTTTATTTTTGTTGTATGCATAAACATTTCCCGAGCATTGGATAACATAATGTTTATCCCCTATCATGACCAGATTACCACACCGATAATATGCCATAAATCGGCCGATTTTTCAGCACCATTTGGATGTCTGGGTAGATTGATTAACTTTGCGGTAAAAGGAAATCTCTCAAATATTTTTGTGTCTTTTTTTGTTATGACTGCCATATGAGAATCACCTAGCCATCCTCCACCTGCTTTTACATTCGAAACTAGGTTGGTAATGCCAACATTATGTTGATTTGTTGTGAGATATATTACTACGTATTCACTCTCGGTAATTCTACAAATGCTGGAATATTCAATATCGTAGCTTGATTTAATTGGGTGTAGTGAATCACCTCTTTGATCGACTAATGGTGTTGTATAAATATGGTTCTCAATATCATTTAAGCCTCTTTCCAATGTTTTTTCCCCAAGAGTTAACTGTTTAATACTGTCTCTCGTTGTGTTTCCAACAGATTCAATGCACTGATAATTGTCAACATGATAATTGTTTATAGTAACTAGTTTGAGTAATGATGGAGATAACAGTAGATCGCTAATGTATTGATTGGGCGTTGCCCATCGCAAGTCATCAGTACCGTTTGTATATTTGTATGATTGCTTAAGTGTATTCAATTCTTTTCTGGTGAGTTTATTCTGTTTAGCAAAGTATGACGAACTTAACAATAGTGCGACCAAGGTTAGGATTATCAAGAGTTTGGATAGGATTTTTCTATTATTAAATTTCATGAGTTAAATTATAGCATTTGCTTCACCCGATCGATGTTCTCTTTGTCGGGACCGGTGCCATCACCCGGGACTTCGAGGATGAGAGGAAGGTGGGAAAGAGAGGGGTGATTAATCAGGCGAGCGAGGCTTTCGGTGCCGATAAAGCCGTCGCCGATGTTTTGGTGGTTGTCACGCCCTGACCCGAGCGAGGTTTTGCTATCGTTTAAATGTAAAAGCTCTAGCTTGGCAAAGCCAATGGTTTTCTCGATCTCATCGAGCCATAGATCGAGGCCGGAGACGGTCTGGAAATTATAACCAGCCTCAAAAGCATGGGCAGTATCAAGACAAACGCGAAGTCGAGTATCGGAAATTGTATATAGTATATCGGAAAGCTCTGGTAGAGAGCCTATTTTCCCCTGTTGGCCGGCAGAGTTTTCGAGAAGTAGATATGACTTTAAGGGAGTCTCCCTTAAAGTTTCTTGAATTGTTTTAATAACCTGCGCACGATCGTGTTCCCAACCCCGACCTTGATGAGAGCCAATATGGAGGACTACCCCAGACCCGCCAAGGGCCGCGCAGTTCTGCATATCCATGATGAGAGCAGCCTTAGATTTAGCGAGTAACTCTGGATTGTCGGAAGCCAGATTGGTCAAGTAAAGAGCATGGATGTAGACGGGTGACAAATCATGATTGGAGACGCCTTCGCGGAACGCTCCGGCGTCCGAGGTAGGGTATAGTGAGCGCGCCCACATCCGCGGGGAGCCAGCAAAAATTTGCATACAATTACCACCAATACTTATAGTGTTGGTGATGGCATTTTGCACGCCACCAGAACAGGAAACATGGCCACCTATTCTTCTAATCATAAATTCTCCAATCTCAAATTCTCAAATTACATTATTTATTTCTTTTCATACTCTGTGACTATGTCTCTGCAAAATTCGTATTTAACTTTTTCGACGGTTTCTTGGGGGAGATCTTTGAGTTCGTTTTGGATATTTTTGACAGCCTTATTAATAATCGGGTCTGACTGACCACTTGTCGCGTTATTGAGGATCTCTTTGCCGTCAGTCAAGGCACTTTGAATGCTGGCGCCGAGGACCGAGGCAATATCACCCAATTTATCGCTAGCTTGGGTAATCACCAGATTACCAGGGATCGATACCTCCGTTGAGACAGTGGAACTGGAGAGTCTGGTACTTTGATAATACGTATAACCAAAATAGGCAAGACCAAGAAGGAGAATGAGAAAGAAGATACGCTTCATAATGTCAGTATATCGTACTTACTCGTAGCGGAGAGCTTCGATAGGACTAAGTTGGGCGGCTTTGCGGGCAGGGTAAACACCAAAGAGAATCCCCGTACCGAGCGAAACGGCAAAGGCAAGAATGATTGAGTCGATCTCGGGAGTAGCGGGGAAGAAGGGGCGAACGGCAAGTGCTCCTAACACGCCCAAAATAATCCCAATAATACCTCCTACAGTGGAGATGACGGCTGATTCGATCAGGAATTGGATGAGAATGTTACTGGGGGTGGCACCCAAGGCTTTCCTTAAACCGATTTCTTTAGTACGCTCCGATACTGCCACAAGCATAATATTCATAATCCCAATCCCACCTACCACCAGCGAGATGGCGGCAATGCCGGCCAAGCCAGTGGTGAGAACGCCCAAGATAGTCTGGATGGTTTTGAGAATCTCACTTTGGTCGGTAACGGAGAAGTCCTCTTTATTCATACGTTTTAACATAATTTCTTCAACTTTGGCTTTGGCACGAATCATTTCTGATTTGCTCACAACCTGAACCAAGATATAGGTTATCTTTTCTTGTCCTAATGCACTTCTGGCAGTCGTGATGGGGATGTAGACCGTGCTGTCGATGTCAGGCCCCCCCATGTTACCGCTACTTTTGGGCTCGGCAACACCGATAATTTCGAATCTGACGCGATTGAGAGTGACATTTTCTCCCACAGGATTAACTCCCGCGAAGAGTTTTTCCGCAATCTTACTGCCGATTACCACGACCTTGCGGCTACTACTGACATCTGAATCGTTGAAAAAGCGTCCTTGGGTGGTGTTGGTGTTGCGAACATCGCGGTAGGCGGCGATGGTGGCGAGAGAGTAGCCCTTGCGTTTCCCCTGACTGGAGCGAATATCTACACTACCTTCGATGACAGGAGCGATCTGGCCCAGAGGATATCCAACGCGCTCGAGCGAATTGGCATCGGCTACGGTCAATTTGGACGTAGACAGAGAAAGAGCCATACCTTCTTGGCTAAAGTTACCCTCTTCGGTAACCAATTCTCCGGGGGAAACATAAAGTAGATTGGAGCCCAATGATTCGAACTGTTTCTCGACAAACACAGTTAACCCATTGCCAATGGAAGTCAATAAGATGACAGATAAAACTCCAATGACAACACCAAGCATCGTTAAAAATGAGCGCGTTTTGTTGCGAGAGATAGAGAGGAGGGAGGAGCGAGCGAGAGTGCTAATTTTCATGGTGTTTGTGCTCCAGTTTTCCGGTTTTCAGGTTTTCCGGTATCACTGACTATTTGGCCGTCAAAAATTTTAATAATCCGATGAGCAATTTGGGCGAGTTCCATATCGTGAGTGACGATCACAATGGTGCGTCCTTCTTTGTTTAATCTAGTCAATATTTCTACGACCTCGTGACCGCTTTTACTGTCCAAGTTACCCGTGGGTTCATCGGCAAAGATAATGGCTGGATCGTTGACGAGCGAGCGAGCGATGGCGACTCGCTGTTGTTGACCACCGGAGAGTTGGTTGGAATAATTTTTGAGACGTTCCCCCATCCCCAAGTCCCGGAGAATTTGGGTAGCTTGCTGGGTTTTGTCTACCAAAGGAGTGCTGTAGAGCGTGGGGAGCAAAACATTTTCGAGGGTGCTAGTGCGGGCTAGTAGATTAAATTGCTGGAAAATGAAGCCGATATATTGATTGCGCATCTTGGCCAACTCGACCTCGTTCATATCTTGCACGTCGTGACCGGCTAGCTCGACTGTGCCAGAACTTTGTTTGTCGAGGAGTCCCATGATGTGCATGAGAGTAGATTTGCCTGACCCTGAGGGGCCAACAATGGCAACCAGCTCGCCTGCATGAATCGTGACGGAGACATCATCGAGCACCTGGAGCTTGGCTTCCCCTAACTCATAGATTTTGGAAATGTGGCTAAGGCGAATGACGGGCTTGGTAGGTTTATTTTTTGGCGTAGACATGATCGCCTTCACTAATACCACTCAAGATTTCAACTACACCACCGTTTTCGATCCCGATTTCGAGAGGTTTTTCGATGTATTTCCGACCATCTTGAAGATAAACTGTTGATTTGCCGGCGCTACTGGTGATGGCGCTGGCGGGTAAGGTGAGGGTATCGTTTTTCTCGGAGAGGACAACTCCGGCGGTACCGTTTAAGCCTAGGCGCAAGTCCTGGTTATCGGAGGGTGAGAGTCCAATCTTGACTTCGTAGGTGGTGCCGGAGGTGGTTTCTTTGGGACTGTAAGAAATGGAGTAAATCGAGGAAACCATCGAACGGTCGGGGTAGGCATCGAGAGAGACCACCACTTTTTGACCTACGGAAACACGCTGGAGATCGGTCTCGTCCAGATCGGCAGAGAAATAGAGTGAGGAGGGATCGATGACTGTCCAAGTGTCAGTTGCCAAAACTTGCACACCGGCTGAGTCAATCGGAGTGTGAACTAAAATACCCGCAAGCGGGCTAGTCAAACGCGAGAGTTTGAGGGAGAGATCAAGATACTCGACATCTTTGACCGTATTGTCTAGTTGGTATTGATTCTTCTCGAGTAACCGCTTGAGAGTGCGGGCGAGATCACTATCTGGCACGGAGTTGTCGTTGTCATCGATTGTCTGGTCAAAGGTCCCCCGTTGGATCGCGTAGAGATTGAGTTTTTGATCAAGGGTTTTTTGGAGCTGGCGCGAATCGATGCTAGCTAAAGTCTGCCATTTCTTGACATGATCCCCTTCTTTGGTACCGAGATAAGTCACGAGACCCCCAGCGCTAAAGCGCAGAGTAGCTGACTTATCCGCCACGACCTTGCCAGAGAGCTCAAGAGTTTCACTAATACTTGCGCGCTGGGGAGTAAATTCGGCGTACTCAACTTGGGGACGACGGCCAAAAAAATACCACCCGCCAAAAAAGACCAATAAGACGGCAATAACCAACATTTTGTGGGCACGAATCCAGGAAAACATATGGGGTCTATTTTACTAGACTTGGAAGAGTTTGCCAACTAACATCCCAACAAGTACGGCGGATCCCCCCAAGACAAACATTTTGTATGCGTGATGAAAGGGATGGGGACGATGATAAACCTGGGAGGTTCCGTAGCCAAGAATCAAAAGACCAACAAGCGAGAGGGTGACCGAGGTAACAACAGCGGTATTTCCAAGGAGAAAAGCGTAGGGGGCCAGGGGAATCAGACCAGCCAAACAATAGGAGACGAGCATGACGGCCCCACCACGAATAGCCCCCCAAGTTTGGGGTTTGCCACCCTCCATTTCTTCGGTGGTTTCTTCCGTAAGGAATGAACCTACTCCCATGGAAAAACCTTCAACGACAATCAGGACTAGGCCAGTTGTAATAATGGCGGACTGAGAGATAGCAGCAGCTGCGACCCCGGCCAAGAGGCCCACGGTGGAGACGAGGGAGTCCTCGACCCCAAAAATGAAGTTGCGCAGATAGTGGCTATGATCGTCCACGTGGCGGAAGAGATGACATAATCGCATACGAACATGATAACAGGTTCGCTATTTTATGAGATTGACTATGTTATGTCGGGATGCTCGGTGCTGCCCCGAGGCCCTACGACCCCCAGCCGCAGATACTACTGTTATACGACACCCCGTCCCGTATAGAACAGATTTATTTTAACACAAAAACCATTAACCTCTGCTAAAATACGAGACATGGCAACAAAAAGAGACTATTACGAGATCTTGGGAGTTACGCGGAGCGCCAGCGAGAGCGAGCTCAAGAGTGCGTACCGCAAACTGGCGCTCAAGTGGCACCCAGACCGCAACAAAGAAGCCGGAGCCGAGGCCAAGTTTAAGGAAATTAACGAAGCCTACGAGGTTCTCTCCAGTGCAGAAAAAAAGGCCAAGTATGACCAGTTTGGGCATGCGGCCTTCGACCCCTCGGCAGGGTTTGGTGGTGGACAAGGGGGCACTAGTTACCGTCAGGGACCATTTACATATACCTATTCGACTGGGGGTGGGTTTGAGGATTTGTTTGGGGGACAAGGCCAGGGATTTTCGGACCCCTTTAATATTTTTGAGTCATTCTTTGGCGGGGCCAACCCCTTTGGGGGACAATTCCAGCAAAAACCTCATTACTCTATGACGATTGAGTTTATGGAAGCGGTTAATGGGAGCGAAAAGTCGTTTGTACACCAGGGTAGGCAGTACACGGTCAAGATTCCGGCAGGATCTGATGATGGGACGCGGATCCGCTACAGTGAGTTTGATGTCTCGATTAACGTCAAACCACATAAATTATTCCGTCGCGAAGGCAATGATGTGTTTATCTATCACAAAATCCCCCTGACGCTCGCAATTCTCGGGGGAGAGACGAGTGTACCAACGCTCGAGGGAGAGCTCACTATCAAGATCCGCCCAGGAACTCAGCCGAGTACAACAGTGCGACTATCGGGTAAAGGGATCAAGCGTCTGAGAGGTTCTGGGCGAGGTGACTTGTACATCAAATTTAAAGTCATGTTGCCAGAAAAATTGTCGCGGCGAGGGAGGCAGTTAGTGGAGGAACTGGAGAACGTGCTATAGTGTGAAGAAGATAAGGAGGACGGAATGAAAAAAATATTGTTTGTGATTCTCTTGATAGGTTTGGTAACACCGCTACAAGTTCATGCCGAGGGATTGCGGGAACAGCGGAGGGAGCTGGTGGGAGAGTTTCGGAGTAAGGTGGCAGAGAATCATGCCAACCGATTGGAGAAAAGATTTACGTTTTACTACGAGCGCATGGAGAAAATAATTGCTAGATTTCAGACGCGCCTAGATACATTGAAGGGGCAAGGAAAGGATACCGCACCTACCCAGGCAGAATTGAATGGGGCGATGGCCCAGCTGGTATTGGCAAAATCCAAAGGCGAGGCGGCGATCGCGGCTTTCCGGGCTCTCGACCCCACCAAATTCCAGGAGCAAAAAATAGAACGGTTAGCAGCCAGAGATCTGGCCAAAGAAGCGAGGGGATTGTTCCTTGAAACACATCAATTATTGAAAGAGGCACTAAAATCGCTCAAAACTATATCTAAACCAGCGTTGCCGGCCGCGTCAGTTGCGGTGGAGAGCGCGAATTAGTGGAGGAGTGAAGATGATAAATAAAATATTGTTGGTAGGGATGGCAGGGGTAGTTTTGGGGGGATGTAACTTGGTTACGCTAACGGGAAAAGAAGCGGCAACAGATGAGCAACCAAAAATTGAAGTCGCAGCCTCGGTGGCTCCCCAGACGGATGCAGAATTGGAAACGATACCCTCTCCTGCAACAGATAATGATGTTGAGAGTCTTGAGAAAGATATCAACGATACACAAATCCTGGACGAGGACTTTTCTGATTTAGAATAGAGTGCTATAATCCCAATTTAGGTATAGTTGGATAATTAGAGAAGGTGGGGCGACCCACCTTTATTAATAAAATAAGGAGAATTATGTCTCAGACAAAATCAGAATTTGCCCTAGCACTCAACCAGATTTGTGCTGAACGGGGAATCGAAGTCAAAGTAGTCATCGAATCAATCAAGCAAGCAATTCTCGCGGCTCTCAAGCGTGATCTCGGATACGAAGAGGAAGTTCAGCTCGAGGGTTACACTGTCGAAGTCAACGAAGATACGGGGGCGATTACCGTACAAAAAGACGGGAAAGATGCAACCCCTGCTGGCTTTGGACGGATTGCGGCGCAAGTGGCTAAACAAGTCATTATGCAAAGAGTCCGGGAAGCGGAAAAGGATGCGATCATCGGCGAATATTCCGATAAAGTTGGCACAATGGTGACGGGAATGATTTTGCGCTTTGATGGACCCAATATTGTGGTGGATATCGGCCGAGGACAAGCAATTATGCCGACTGCCGAGGCTATTCCTAACGAATTTTACCGACTGAATCAGCGAGTGGCTGTCTATATCAAGGAGATCCGGGAAACCTACAAAGGCAAAGCCATCGTAGTCTCTCGGTCAGCTCCAGAGCTAGTAAAAGAACTCTTTGCCCGCGAAGTACCAGAGGTGGGATCGGGAGCGGTAGAGATTGTAAACATTGCCCGAGAGAGTGGTCACCGAACCAAATTAGCGGTCAAGAGTATTCAAGACGGAGTTGATCCAGTCGGGTCCTGCGTGGGACAGAAAGGGATCCGAGTCCAGGCAGTAATTAATGAATTAAATGGGGAAAAAGTCGATATTATCGAGTATTCCAAGGATTTGTCAGAGTACATTAAGGCGGCACTGGCGCCGGCGGAGGGACTCGAGGTTGTGATTGACGAGAGTAAACGGAAAGCGACAATCACGGTTCCAGATGACCAGCTATCGCTGGCTATTGGTAAGGGTGGACAAAATGCGAGGCTTGCGGCCAAACTGACAGGATACAAGATCGATATCAAGGGTGCAGAAGCCAAGAAGATTGCCCTTTCGACTACTGGGACTGAACAATTTGAGATTGATAGCCTCGGATTGTCTTCAAAACTACGTAATAGCCTGATTGAGATGAAGATTACCAAGGTGAGCGAACTGGAAACAAAACTAGACGAGATCAAAATAAGTTTTGCGGAACTAGACCCGAGGGGACCGGAGGAAACAGTCAAGGCCATTGCACGTTTCCACAAGAAACAAAATATGGCCGTTGAGGAAGCAGAAAAAATGGTGCGTTACCAGGCAGAACGGGAGGCAGAGAAGAAATGACGACACGGGCACCGATTGTAGCCATTTTGGGTCATGTGGATCATGGGAAAACCACACTCTTGGACTATATTAGATCTACCCATGTGGCGGACAAGGAGGAGGGAGGGATCACCCAATCGATTGGAGCCTACCAGGCAGTTTTCAAAGGCAAAAAACTAACTTTTATCGACACCCCGGGGCACGCGGCTTTTTCTAAGATGCGTTCACGGGGAACCTCGATTGCGGATGTCGTGGTGCTTGTGGTGGCGGGGGATGATAGTGTCCAACCCCAAACCATTGAGTCAATTAAACATATTAAAGCAGCCAAGATCCCTTATGTAATTGCGATTAATAAGATGGATAAACCAGACTTTAATAGTGAAGTGGTTAAGGCAAAACTAACTGAACACGAAGTGTTTGTGGAAGGCTATGGGGGCAATGTCCCGTTTGTCGAAATTGCGGGGAAAAGTGGCAAGGGAGTAGACAACTTGCTAGAGACAATTTTGCTATTGTCCGAACTAGAGGAACTCCCCTATGAGAGCAGCGCAAAATTACATGCACCAATAATTGAAGCCAAGGTCGACCCACAAAAAGGAGTACTGGTGTCGGCTGTAGTAAAAACGGGAACACTAAGGCTCGGAGAGATGATGGGGACGGAAAGCGCGAGTGCTAAAGTTAGGGCCCTCTTTAGTGACACGGGAGTAAGTCTCAAAGAAGCACTCCCTGGTATGCCAGTGCAAATCCTGGGGTTTAGAACGATTCCCCAGGTAGGAGAGGTGATTACTGAAGGTTCTAATTTGGTAACGGAAAAAAGTCCCGAACTACCAAAAAGTCCAGAACTTCTGGATGTAAAACAATTAAATTTGATTATTAAGGCAGATACAGCCGGATCATTGGAGGCCATTTTGGGGAGTTTGACTGCTGACTCAAACGTGATTTCCTCCTCAACTGGAGATATCACGGAAAGTGATGTACTGATGGCGAGTGCCACGGGGTCGATCATCCTCGGGTTTAATGCTCACGTAAGCTCGAGTGTAGCAAAACTGGCAGACAGCGAGAAAGTAGTCCTCAAATCATATAAAATTATCTACGAATTACTCGAGTATTTGGAAAAGAAAGTCCTCAAGTTGATGGAACCCACGATTGACGAGGAAGAATTGGGGAAGGCCATCATTATCAAAGTTTTTGAGATCAACGCAGATCACATTGCGGGTTGCCAAGTGGAGAGCGGACGATTGGAAACGGGCGATACCATCCATTTAATAAGACAAGATGGAGTAGTCAAAGATGCACGGATCAAGTCGATGAGAATTGGGAAAGATGAGGTAAAAAAAGTCCCTGCGGGGCAGGAGTGTGGGCTATTCTTGTTCCCCAACCTTGACGTACGGGAAAAAGACGCTATAATAGCCTATAAGAAAAAGTTAGACGACATATGAACGACCAACTACAAGAACTAAAAACCAAGTTGGGGACGGCACAAACCGTCCTTTTGACAATGCCTGCCAACCCTAGCCAGGATATTGTGGCTTCGGCTCTGGCGCTCTATTTATCCCTCAAACAAAGTGGCAAAACTGTGACGATCTCAACTTCGACCTTACCCATTGTCCGCGACTCACATATTGTGGGACTAGACCAGATTACGACTGAGGTGGGGGGGAATAATCTAGTTATTACCCTGGATGTACCGGAGAGCTCAATCGACAAAGTCACGAGTAATACCGAAGGGGGTCATCTAAACCTGATTGTCAATCCCGCTAAGGGAGTGACTGCGATAACCAAAGATAATGTGAAGTTTAGTTATTCCGGGGCGGCGGCTGATCTAGTCGTAGTCCTTGGAGCGGCTGACTTGAAAGATGTAGGAACGCTAGCGGAGAAAGAAAATGAGTTATTTGCGAAAGAACGTCTCATAAATATTAGCAATCAGGTGGGAACATATGGAGCGATAAATATCACAGATCCTAGCTCAAGTAATGCAGAACTGGTGACGGCGATCATCAAAGAACTAGAACTACCGATGGATATGGATATTGCCAACAACTTGATGCAAGGGATTGAGGCGGCGACCAATGGGCTCTCCTCGCCCAACATGACGGCAGATACGTTTGAGGCGTTAGCGATCTTGTATCGCACAGGTGCCCGCCGCCAGACACCCACGATTCCTGTCACTCAAGCCAAGATTGTCGCGGATATGCCCATCGTCGACCATGGCGTGCCTGTCAAACCGGTAGGTGAAGTACCCAAAGCCGATTGGATGAAACCCAAGATTTTCAAGAGTTGAGCGGTAACCCACTAAATTTTCCCATTGCCAGATTGTGGAGAATCGGCTACAATACACACCTAGTTATGTTAAAAACTGACAGCAAAACCACAATTATTAAAAAATTTGCAACTACGAAAGGAGATACTGGTTCTCCCGAGGTACAGATTGCCCTCTTAACTGAGCGCATCAAGGAACTCACATCTCACTTGAAGCTTCACAAAAAGGACAATCACTCCAGGCGTGGACTCCTCAAGATGGTGTCCAAGCGTCGTCGCCTCCTCAATTACCTCCGCGGTAATACAGAGGATAGGTATAAAACGCTTATCAAAAGCTTGAATCTCGCGAAGTAAATCAGATCTAATTTTTCATGAAAACAACCAAGGTTACCGCCCAAGTGGGCGAGCGTGAGCTAGTACTAGAATACGGAAAATTCTCCGAGCAAGCCAATGCGGCGGTTCTCGTGACCTATGGCGAGACGATGGTGCACGTGACCACAGTCATGGGCAAGAGCGAGACGACCCTTTCCTATTTCCCGCTCTCGGTCGATTTTGCCGAAAAGCTGTATGCCGGAGGCAAAATCAAAGGCAGTCGTTGGGTAAAGCGGGATGGACGACCAACCGACGAGGCTATCCTTAAGGGTAGGATCATTGACCGTTCGATCCGTCCGCTATTTCCCAAGTCTGTAAAACGGGATGTGCAAGTAATCGCCACCGTCCTTTCGGCAGATGGCGAAAATGATGCGGACATGCCCGGACTGGTTGGGACCTCGGCTGCCCTCTCTATCTCGGATATTCCCTGGGAAGGCCCAATTGCTGGGGTGCGAGTAGGGCTAATTGAAGGAAAATATCGAGTCAACCCCACCTACGCAGAAAGAAAAACTTCGAAACTAGACTTAATCGTATCGGGGAGCCGTAGCGCAATTGTGATGGTAGAGGCTGGAGCAAACGAAGTGACGGAAGAGGAAACTTTGAAGGGTCTGCAGTTTGCCCACGAAGAAATCAAGAAAATCATTGATTTGATCGAAGAGTTAAAAGCCAAAGTAGGCAAGAAGAAACAAGAATTTATCCTTGCCGAGAATGTGAGCGCTGAGCTCAAAAATGAAGTAACTAAGAAAGTTCGCACAGATCTAAAGAAACGCTTGGGAGTCCCAGGATGCGAAGATGGGCTCGTTGAGAGCTTTGTCGAGACATTAAAAGATAGTTACGTCGAAAAACTGAATGACAAACAGCTTTACGAGATTATTCATGACGTTTTGGCCGAAGAAACAAGGACGATGACGATTGAGGGTGAAAAACGAGTTGATGGGCGCAAGTTAACAGAGATCCGTCCACTGGAGGCCGAAGTGGATATCCTCCCCCGCCCGCACGGGAGTGCGATGTTTAAACGGGGTCAAACCCAAGTCTTGAGTGTGGCCACACTTGGGGCGCCGGCACTGGGGCAGATCCTCGAGACCATGGAATCAGAGACGGTGAAACATTATATTCATCACTATGCCATGCCCCCCTACGCCTCGGGCGAGACAGGTAGATTTGGCGCACCAGGCAGACGCGAGATCGGTCACGGAGCTTTAGCTGAACGCGCAATTATGCCAATGCTCCCCCCAGAGATCGATTTCCCCTACACCATCCAAGTTGTCTCGGAAGTGATGAGTTCCAATGGTTCAACCAGCCAAGCTTCTGTCTGTGCATCCTGTATGGCCCTGATGGCCGCGGGGGTACCCTTGAAGAAACCAGTGGCGGGGATTGCCATGGGACTGATGACGGACGGGAAAAAGTCAGTGGTACTGACCGATATTGCCGGCATCGAAGATCACGTGGGAGATATGGACTTTAAAGTGGCCGGAACCCGCGACGGGATTACCGCCCTGCAGATGGATATTAAAGTGAGTGGAATCTCTTTTGAAGTCTTGGAGAAAGCGCTGGCTCAAGCCAAGGTCGCGCGCCTGGAGATTATGGAGGTCATGCTTGCGGCGATTCCCAAACCCAGGAAAGAACTTAGCAAGTATGCTCCTAAGATTGTCCAGTTTGAGATCCCCACCGACAAAATCGGGGAAGTGATTGGACCAGGAGGCAAGAATATTAAGCTCATTATGGCTGAGACGGGTGCGCAGGTAGATATTGATGACTCGACCGGAGTGGGGAAAGTGACAGTCTCCGGTATTGATCCTGTGGGGATGGAGAAAGCCGCAACTTGGATCAAGGGGATGACTCACACGGCCGAACCAGGAGAGGAATATGACGGCAAGGTCACGAGAGTTGAGGGATACGGCTGTTTTGTCGAGTTTTTGCCCGGCAAACAAGGCCTGGTCCATGTCTCTCGGATGTCCAAGGAATATGTCCAAGATGCAGCTGCACTCGTTAAAGAGGGAGACAGCGTCCACGTCTACGTCAAGGGAGTGGATGATATGGGGAGAACTGATCTCTCGATGGTCCCCTTGAACGAACTCAAACCCGAAGCACCGCGCGAACCCCGCCGAGAATTTGGTGGTGGTAATCGCGGAGGATTTGGAGGACGTGGTGGTGATCGTGGTGGATTTCGTCCCCGCCGCTGAACCCCATAGACATATTTATCTACTAAGACCTGTGCGATTATTGCGTGATAGAATCCGGACATGGGTAGTGGAGAAAACGGTTCCCCAATGACAAAACGAATCCTGTGGATGAATATATGGCTATTAATTTTGACTGGGCTCTCGGGATTGTTAACTTTCAAGGTGATTTCTTGGCAATCTACAACTAAGACTCTCGCCCAAAGTGATCCAATAATTACTTTACATCTGCCCAACCAAACATATGTTTTGACACGAGAATCACTAGAATCTCAAGAAGAAATTATTATTCCAGTTAATAATGGGATAACCCCAAAGATTAACTATAACTCCCAAACTGGGGAAGTAGAACTAAGCTCTTACCCCCAAGATTATGTAATTGAAACTAGTGTGATCAGGGAAGAGGTGGCTATGTGCGAGGAAGAAGCAGAGATCATACTTACCCCTAGTTATACCCTACGCCCACGCTATACCAGCTTAATTGCTGAATATAATCTGAGGCTAAACCGCATCTATCGGTCACCTCTTAAAATACGACTGAAAAATGGAATAGATTACTCAGAACTGACACTGGCTCCCTCTATTTTGCGCACAATTTTGTTACCCCAAGTTGTGGATCTTAATCGAGCACTCGAGATTAATGCCGTGCAACTCAATGGTTATATCGAGGCACGGCTTACTCCCAAACAAAAAGAGTACTTTAATGCTGAGGCCACTTACAAGAATGCAAGAACAGCAATCAATGCCCGTTTTTGGGAGAACCAACTCCCATGGTGATGGGAGTAGATGATGGGCCTAGTTCGGATGGATCACTCGCTACGCGTTATCTAGAAATAGATCTTTCCCAACAAAAAATGTATTTTTTTATTAATGGTTCGCGTTACGGGGAGTATCGGATTTCAACGGGAGTGGATTACCCTACCCCACCTGGGGAGTTTCATATTTTGAATAAAGCACCCAGAGCTTTCTCCGAGATCTATAACGTGTGGATGCCTTACTGGATGGGATTTACTTACGCCAACAAAGTAGGAGCATACCTCGGAATTCATGAAATTGCTTACGCGCTCGACTCCAGGGGAAAACCATTCTATAAATCGGGTTACTATATTGGGGATAAACAAACTGGGGGCTGTATTGCAATGGAACCCAAGGACGCACCGGAAGTGTACAATTTATCTGAAGTCGGAATGCTCGTACGGATTGTACCTTGACATACAAATGTACTAATGTACAATTGTACATATGAATATTCAACGACGCTTTGTCACTACAAACATGCGCTTCCCCGAAGACCTCTATATGTCTCTCAAGACTGAGGCTTTGAATAAGCGTATGAGTTTTACTTCTTTAGTGCATCAAAAACTTACCAAAAAAACCAAAAACAAACAGAGTACCAAAACTATCCTTAATAGTTTTAAGAAACTTGCCCAAGGAAACAGGAAATATTTCTCTGGGAAAAGCCTTTCTGACGCAGTGACTGCAATGCGCTACGAACAATGATTATCATCGACACATCAGTCGCGGTCAAATGGATAATTCCTGGAGAGGATTTCGAGGAGCAGAGTTTTGCTCTGATGGAATCACATATTAATTACAAAGATCCCATTATGGTTCCGGACTTGTTTTATTACGAAATTAGTAACACTATTGCTACCAAGACCACTTTTCCTACTAACAAAATTAACTCTACTCTCAATAAAATATATGATTTGCAGTTACGATCTCACATTTCAAATGCAAAAGAAATAATTAAAACGACGCTTCTCGCTAGGAAATACAAAACTAGTTTTTATGACATGCTCTATGCTGTTGTTGCCAAACATAATAAATGTCAACTAATAACTGCCGACCGCAAGTTTATCGAAAAAACTAAATTTCCTCACGTCATCCACATCAGCGAATATAAATAGCGTTACACTAATAACTATGGACATCTACTGACTGACCCAGGTTTGTGCTACCATGGATTTATGCCAAATTTGACAGATGAACTCGAAAAACTGAAGAGGTTAATCACGGAAGCCAAGCCCCCGGATGATTTGCGAGGAAAAGCGGAAGAGATGCTCTCGCGCCTTACACGGATGGTGGATACCGGAGTCTACTCGGCCGAGTATGACCGCAGTGCCCACTATATTTCCTGGATTACGAGCTTGCCGTGGGGAGAGTACACGAGTGATAGGCTAGATATTGTCGCGGCACAGACCGCGATGAATACTAGTCACTACGGCATGAAAGAACCCAAGGATCGCATGCTTGAGTACCTAGCAACCATCAAACTACGCATGACTCAGGGGGGAGAAAACACGGCCCATGCACCGGCGATATTTTTAGTAGGCCTCGTAGGAACGGGTAAAACAACTTTTGCTTACTCTCTAGCTAACGTACTGGGGCGCAAGTTTGCTCGCATCCCCTTTGGAGGATTAGGGAGTGCACGCGATTTGCGAGGTAAATCGCGCTTGTTTGCCGAGGCTGAACCAGGCGCGATTGTCAAAGCCCTCCGGGATGCGCAAAGTATGAATCCGATTATTCTCCTAGATGAAATTGATCGAGTGGGTGCGGAGGAGCGGGCTGACATCATGGGAGTACTCGTTGAGTTGCTAGACCCTACCCAAAATAACCGATTCCTCGACCATTACCTGGATTACCCACTAGATCTTTCCCAAGTATTGTTTGTGGCGACCGCCAACAACACAACCAACGTGGCGACAGCAGTGCTGGATCGATTGGAGCTCATTCAGATGCCCAGCTACACCGATGAGGAAAAAATCCATATCGCCGCGGAGTATCTCTTGCCTGGAGCCATGAAAGAAGCGGGACTATTGACTGGTCAGTTGACCATTGATAGCGCTGTCTGGCCAGTCGTAACCCGCCCACTAGGTTATGATGCCGGAATTCGTACCCTCCAGCGGACGATTAACGCGATGACGAGAAGGGTTGCTCGAGAGATTGTGGAGGGTAAAACTCGAGCAGTGAAAGTGGACATGACCAATTACAAACAGTACATGCAGGCTTATTAGGGATGGATGTCAAGATTGAGCCAAGCTGGAAGAGAGCATTAGAGCACGAGTTTGAGCAAGATTATTTTGCTCAACTCACCAACTTTGTTAAACAAGAATACCAAAAAACGACGGTGTATCCCCCGCCCCGGTTTATTTTCCACGCATTCGAACTTACGCCGTTTGAGCAAGTGAAGGTCGTTATTTTGGGTCAAGACCCATACCATGAACCGGGACAGGCCAATGGGCTTTGCTTTGCAGTGAATCAGGGAGTGAGATTGCCACCATCGCTCCAAAATATTTACAAAGAAATTGAAAGCGATCTAGGTCATCAACCTAAATACCCGAGTGGAGATTTGGAGGAGTGGGGTAAGCAGGGGGTACTCCTGCTTAATGCGACATTGACCGTGCGGCAGCATCATGCCAATTCTCATCAGAATGTGGGATGGGAGAAGTTTACAGATGCGGTTGTGAAAGTACTGTCGGAGCAAAAGGAAAACCTGGTGTTTATCCTCTGGGGAGCGTACGCACAAAAGAAAGGGGCGGTCATTGACCAAACCAGGCATTTGGTGATTTGTTCGGCTCACCCCTCACCTCTCTCGGCATATTCCGGATTTTTTGGATCTAGACCATTTTCTCGATGTAATGAATATTTATTTAGCCACGGGGAACTCCCGATCGCGTGGTAAGATGGAGGCAAGATGAATCCTAATCAAACTATCAAAATAGTCCCCTTGGGGGGGACGCCGAATGTCCACGATAATATGTGGGTCTACGAGTCGGAACGGGATATTTTTATTGTGGACTGCGGGATGGGATTTCCGGATGAAGGAGTGTCGGGCGTAGATCTAACGATCCCCGACATAACATATCTTAAGGATAAACAAGACAAGATCCGAGGATTCGTGGTGACCCACGGGCATGAAGATCATATCGGAGGGTTCCCCTACATTATCCCGCAACTACGAGGGGGCATCCCGATCTACGCGAGCAAGTTAACGGCCGGATTTATCAAAGAAAAATTTAAAGAGTTTAGGATTGATCCGCGGATTTTGAATGTGGTCAAAGACCGGCAACCCATAATGCTTGGGGATTTTGAGGTCAAGATGATCCCTGTTACCCACTCGGTCCCAGATACTAAACATTTAATTATTAAGTCGCCCATGGGTAATATTTATCATGGGAGCGATTTTAAATTTGACTGGACACCGGTCGGTCAAGAATTGCCAGATATCCAATCCATGACTCGGGCAGGAGCGGAAGGAGTAATTTTACTATTATCTGATTGTCTGCGTAGCGAGAAAAAAGGCTATTCCTTGTCGGAAGCGATAGTTGAAGATTCGTTTGAACGAGAATTTCGAGGGGAAGCTAATAGGATAGTAGTTACAACCATGAGTAGTAACATCAGCAGAATTCAACAAGCGCTGTGGGTGGCCAAACGGAATAATCGAAAAGTCGCCTTTGTCGGATTTTCAGTAGAGCGCAATGTCAAGGTGGCTACAGAGCTTGGATTCCTCACGATTCCCCCGCGAGTAGTGATTGATAAGCGCAAAATTATGTCTTTACCCAAAAATGAACAGTGTTTGATTATCGCCGGCTCCCAAGGACAGATGGGATCATCACTAGAGCGGATTGCCACGGGGGATCACCAAACTGTGAGTCTTGACCCTGGAGATAAAGTGATTTTTTCGGCAGATCCAATCCCAGGCAACGAAAGCAATGTTTATCGTCTCATTGATCTACTAGCTCGGCATGGCATTAATGTCTCTTACTCTGATATATCAGATGACCTACACGTCTCGGGCCATGCTTCAGCTATGGAACTCATGATGCTCATGGCGATGACTAAACCCAAGTATGTGATGCCAACTGGTGGGACTCACCGACACAATATCCAATACGGGAAACTCGCAGGTGAGATGGGAATCCCAAGTGAGCGCGTGCTCATGCCAGAGAATCAGCCTATTCTTATTGAGCCGGGTGGGATAGTAAAATTTGGAGAGCCCATAGAACTTAAGAATGTTTACGTAGAGAGCGGGATCATCACGGATGATAGTGAACATATTATGGACCGGAAACTGATGTTTCAAGAAGGAGTGGTAGTGGTAGTACTTACCCAACCTAAACTTGGTGAGAAACTAGACCTTGACATCATCCCCAAGGGGATTACACTCCAAATTGATCCAAAGATGATGGGGGAGATTAAACTCCAACTTTTGAATGCCTTGGGTAGAGCAGACATGACTCGAGATAAGTTGTATAGTAAAGATAAGATATCCAAGGAGGTAAGTCGATTGTTTATTGAACATGTCGGCAAGAATCCGGTGGTTATCCCGATAATTATTGAGGGTTAGCTATGAGCCATAGACGGGGAAGAAGAAAAAATCCCTTTAAACTAAAATTAAAGAAAGAAATTCTTCATAGCACCGTGAGCGTGTTTTTTGCGGCTTTGGCACTAATCACACTACTCTCATTTACACGACAAGGTACTCTTTTGGCTAACGTGTTTTTAGTCATGGACCGAGCTTTTGGTTGGACTATGCTGATGGTCCCCTTTCTCCTCTTATCGATTAGCCTGATGATGATGAGCTTGAAGTGGTCATTGGCGTCTCCGAGTTTGTTACTCGGGGGCACCCTGGTATTTACCGGACTACTGGGATTGTCACAAGCAGGGACACTGGGAGAAACGATTTTTGGTTCGATTGCAATTTTCTTGACGAAAGCAGGAGCGGTAATTGTGTATATGGGGGTGGGAATCGTGGGGATGATGGTTCTGACCAATACACCACTCGAAGAGTTTGTGCTAGCGGTGGCAGGATTTGTAAAAACGATAGGAGGGGTTATTCTAAAAGTGTTTGCTCACAAAGCTAAGTCAAGTATTCCGATAAAATATGTGGGAGAGAAAATACAGACCAAAATTAACCTTCCAGCCGATCCAACTCCATCCCAGACACAAACTCTATTAAAACGAGACGTAAATCCACCTGATTTTGAATCCCAAATCAACTCTGGAATGGGTAAAGAAGGATCCACAAAAATCTGGAAGTATCCCCCACTTTCGTTGTTATCTCCAGACAAAGGTACCAAGGCAGATCGCGGAGACATTAAAGAAAATGCGACAATTATCGAGAGTACCTTGGACTCATTTGGGATCCGGGCGAAAGTCGCGGAAGTTAATGGAGGACCAGCGATCACTCAATACGCGATCAAGATTGCGGATGGGACCAAACTTTCGAAAGTGAAGGCTCTACAGACTGATTTGGCGTTGGCTTTGTCAGCTCCAACGGGACAAATCCGGATTGAGGCACCAATCCCCGGACGTAACTTGGTGGGCATTGAGATCCCCAACCGGAGCCCAGAATACGTAACTTTGTCAGAAATTATGTCCCACCCAGATATGAAAAAAGAGAAATCTCGCTTGGCGGTCGGACTAGGGCTGGGAGTCTCTGGTACCCCGGTGATTGCAGACATTACAAAAATGCCCCATATTCTGGTCGCAGGATCGACAAACTCCGGAAAATCTGTGTGTCTAAATACAATTATTACTACCCTTCTCTTCCGTAATTCTCCCCAAGAATTACGTTTGATTATGGTAGATCCTAAACGAGTAGAGCTCACGGGATATAACGGAATTCCGCACCTATTGACCCCAGTCATTACCGAGACCGATCGAGTTATCTCGGCGTTGCAGTGGGCAACCAAAGAAATGGACAAGCGTTACAAAATGTTTGCAGAAGTTGGGGCGCGCAATATCGAAGACTATAACGAACAATCTGGATTTACGGCTCTAGAGTATATTGTCATCGTCATCGATGAGCTGGCGAGTATTATGCTGACGGCACCATCGAAAGTTGAGGATTTGATCGTGAGACTAGCACAGATGGCTAGAGCTACGGGAATTCATTTGGTGATTGCAACCCAACGCCCCTCGGTGAACGTCATTACTGGCTTGATCAAGGCGAATATTCCGGCTCGGATAGCATTTAACGTAACTTCGATGATTGATTCACGCGTGATTATCGATAGTCCAGGTGCAGAGAAACTTTTGGGGCGAGGTGACATGCTCTATGTCCCATCGGATAAACCACTCCCTACCCGTATTCAAGGAACGTATGTCACAAATAAAGAAATCAAGGCTTTGATCGATTTCCTGAAAGCGAGCGGTCAAGAGGCGGTAGAGTACAAGGCCGAAGTTACGGAGAAATATTTGGGCACAGAAACCGAAACGGTAAGTTATACTGAACGAGATCCTTTGTTTGAAGAAGCGGCGGGGGTAGTGATGGCGGCAGGTAAAGCCTCGACTTCGTATTTACAACGGAAGATGTCTCTTGGATATAACCGCGCGGCCAAGATTATGGATCAACTCGAAAAAGCTGGAGTAATCGGACAAGCCGAAGGGATTAAACCAAGATCTATTTTGATTACTAGTTTGGACCAACTACATGTCCGTGAGGACACATGAAAACAGCGGGAGAGTTATTGAGAGAAAAACGTTTAATTTTAGAGTTGGACTTGGCAACGGTATCCGCAAAAACGAAGATCAAACCCGAATATCTCCAAGCGATCGAGGAGTCACACTTTGCTGATTTACCCTCCTCAACTTTTGCCATGGGATTTTTGCGAAGCTATGCTAATTGTCTTCACCTCAATGCCGAAACGATGGTAGCGATGTTCCGACGTGATTTTACGCAAAATCGAAAAGGAGAGATAATCCCGAGAGGACTCGTGACGCCCGTCAATGCCAAACCAAAATTCCTGAGTGTCAATCTCATTCTTCTCTCAATTGGGGTAGTAGCTTTTGCGGGATTTTTGGGTTGGCAACTCACATCTTGGTGGAGTCTGCCAAAACTGAAAATTTTACAGCCACAAAATGGAGATACCTACGGGGAAAAAGTGACGGTGAAGGGAACTTCTGAACAAGATGCAGCCGTTTCGATCAACGGGCAAAAAGTTATTTTGGACCAAAATGGTCAGTTTAGCCTAGACTTGGTGTTCCCGGCGGGGACGCATTCGGTACTGATAACCGCGACTAATCGGCAAGGTAAAACTCGCCAAGCCGAGCGGACCTTTACCGTTTCCAAATAGTCTGTTATCCTATTGGTATGGACCTGCCGCAAGTTGTGCTCATGATTGTGATTGTTGTTGTTGCTGTCATTCTCATTATCATTGGGGTGCAGATTATCGGACTTCTGAAAGAAGCCAAGGAAACTTTACATAAAACCGATTTAATCCTCGAAGATGTCGGGTTTTTGACCCGGAGTCTGTCGCGGGGGAGCTCTACTCTCTCGCATATGTTCACGAGTCTGGAGTCTGGTGTCCAACTAGTTTCGATGGTGACAAAATTAATTACACCGAAAACCAAGAAATAAGATGAGTGATTGCCAATGTAGTCGCCACGGGGACAGTTCTGGCTTTACCGCTGGGCTACTTTTTGGGCTCGTCACGGGAGCGGCGAGTGCGCATTTTTTGATGAATACGGAAAAAGGTAAAAAGTTGCTGGAGAATCTGAAAGAAAATGCGGGGGAAGCGCTCAAGGATCTAGGCGATAACCCGGCGCTCTCCGGCAAAATTGCAGATTTGCAGAAAACTATGGACAAAGCGCGAGCCACAATAAATAGTGCGGCAGAGAAGGTGGCTGACGCTACCGAAGCTCCCAAACATGCGCCGAAGAAGAATTTTTTTCAGAAGATGGGCGCTTCGCTAGGGAAATAGGTTATAATTCTTTTCATGAAAGCTAGTGAAATCAGAGCAAAATATTTAGCGTTTTTTGCAGCCAGGGGACACGCGATCATCCCGGCGGCACCGATTGTGCCACCGGATGACCCCACTACCCTATTTACAAGTAGTGGGATGCAACAGATGGTGCCATACCTCAAAGGAGAACCACACCCGATGGGTAAGCGGATTGTTGATTCCCAACCCTCCCTGCGGACCGAAGATATCGAGGAGGTGGGGGACAACCGCCATACCTGCATGTTTGAGATGCTCGGCAACTGGAGCCTAGGTGATTACTTTAAGCAAGAACAATTGCCATGGATCTGGGAATTTTTTACCGTCGAGCTGGGTTTGCCAAAGGAAAAGTTGTACGTCACCTTGTTTGAGGGTAACGAATATGTGGCAAAAGATCTTGAATCATACAAAATCTGGAAGTCGTTGGGTGTGACAGACAATCATATTGTTTACTACCCCGGCAAAAAAAATTGGTGGAGTCGGGCTGGCACTCCCGAGCAGATGCCGGTTGGCGAGATTGGTGGCCCTACGTCCGAAATCTTTTTTGAGTTTAGCGATGTGGTCCACGACAACAAATTTGGAGATAAATGCCACCCCAACTGTGATTGTGGACGATTTTTGGAAATTGGTAACTCGGTGTTTATGGCTTACGAAAAAATCGAAGGTGGTTTCAAACCCCTCCCCGCACAAAACGTTGATTTTGGCGGAGGACTAGAGCGGATCGCCGCCGCGGTCAACAACGATCCCGATATTTTCCAAATCGACCTGTTTACTTCGATACTTCGAAGTATCGAAGTGTCAAGTGGGAAGAAATATGGGGGAGAGTACAAGCCAGCGATGCGAGTGATTGCCGACCATCTGCGGGCCGCTACCTTTATGATTGCCCAGGGGATTGAGCCGAGTAATAAACTCCAAGGTTACGTGTTGCGGAGGCTACTGCGAAGGGCGGCGGTACGAGCGAGGCGACTGGAGGCAGACGTGAAGAAGATTTTTGGCGAATGCATACCCAGCGTAGTGGAGGAATATGCGAGGGCGGGATACATCTTACCTGAGATAGCAGGGAGGGTGAGTGAAGTGGTGAAGCAAGAACTGACTAAATTTGATCAAGCTTTGAATCGAGGACTCAAAGAGATTTCCAGGGTGGGGGCGGGATCGATTACGGAACAGTTGGCGTTTGATCTTTATCAGAATTTGGGCTTCCCTTTTGAAATTACGCGGGAACTGGTAGGAGAAACTGGGGTGATGCTAGACCAGTCCAAGTTTGAAGAAATTTTTGCCAAACATAAGGTTGAGAGTCGGACGGCGAGTGCGGGGATGTTTAAGGGAGGGCTCGCGGATTCTGGAGAGATCACGACCAAATACCATACGGCGACACACCTACTCCACCAGGCTTTGTTTGATGTACTCGGAAAAACTGTGACCCAGGCGGGGAGTAACATTACCAGCGAGAGACTACGGTTTGACTACACTTACGGGGACAAACCAACGAGTGAACAACTCAAAAATATTGAGAAAATCGTGAATGAGAAAATCAAAGCCAATCTCCCAGCCGTTAAAACGATAGAGGATAAAGCAAGTGCAATCAAGAGCGGGGCGCGAGCTTTTTTTGCGGAGAAATATCCCGAAAAAGTGAGCGTGTATACGATCGGCGATTATTCTCGTGAGCTCTGTGGTGGACCGCATGTAGGCCATACGGGGGAGATCGGTAAAATCGAGATTTACAAAGACGAGGCGCTGGGGTCAGGCAAGCGTCGGATCTACGCCAAACTCGCTGAATAATTTTGTGCTATCCTAGAGGTATGGAGATTGGGAGTTTTTTGGGTAAATTAAAGGGCAAAGAAAAGGAAGAGCTGAAGCAGTTCTTGGCGCTGGTTTTAACGGACGAAGTCGTGCAGGCGGCTGTTTGGCAAGTGGTGAATGAACAAACGGAGATTGTGGCTCTGGGGACCCCTGTCGAATGGGATGGAGATACGGGGACAACACGCGAACTTATTACGGCGGTTGATGCTACGATATCTAGTGCGACAGAGGGTATGACCCAAGAACCCAACGAGATTATTTTGGGGATTTTACCCAGCTGGACGGACAAAGCGGGGATCTTGGGATCGAAACGAGATTTTATCAAGAATATTTGTCATGAACTAGAGCTCAAACCCCTAGGTTACGTAGCCATTACTGATAGTGTGTTAAGTTATCTCAAGATGCAGGAGGGAACTCCGGCAACCTCGATTCTGATCCAAGTAAGCCGGGATGAACTCACCCTCGTACTTGTACGACTAGGGCACATAGAAAATCTAGAGACGATTGGACGCGGTGATGATGTGGTTACAGATGTCTTGGAGGGGATTGCCCGATTCAAGGTGAGTGATAATCTACCCTCCAGGATTATTCTGTTTAATAATATGCACAACCTGGACGAAATTAGCCAGAGTCTTATAGCAGTTGAGTGGCAGAGTCAGTTTAAGTTTTTACATATTCCCAAAGTTGAAACGCTCCCTAAAGATGTGACGATCAGGGCTCTGGCCCTGGCGGGAGGGAGTGAAGTTGCAAAGAGCCTGGGTTTTACCTTAAGTGAACCAGAAGTTAAGCCCACTTTGGAGGTAACAGAACCAGAACTGGTTTCCCCAGACGAGATTGGTTTTGGGGAAGAAGCGGAGGTGGTGGAGGAAGTTGTGAAGGAAAGAAAAAAAATGGTGATTAAAATTCCCAAAATTGATTGGCATTTCCCGGTGGGGAAGAAGTCAACTCTGATGGCGTTGAGCATAGTGATGATCTTGACGGGGGGAGCCTTGTGGTTCACTTGGATTCTGCCGAGCGCACAAGTTGATATCTGGGTGACACCAAAAATATTGGACCAAGAGGTAGATCTTACGCTGTCGACAACTGATGTAGTTGTCGATATTACAGGAGGAGTAGTACCAGCAAAATTGGAGACTACGGAAGCGACGGGAGAAAAAATCGTGGAGGCGACGGGTAAAAAGACAGTGGGAGAAAAAGCTAAAGGTGAAGTAACGATTTATAATCGAACGACACTGACCAAAATTTTTCCCAAAGGAACCTCTATTTCCAATGGATCACTGAAATATACTCTGGATTCTGATGTAAGTGTGGCAAGTAAATCAGCAGGATCGGACTATATCGATGTGCCGGGCAAAACTACTGTCGCTATTACTGCAGCGACTCTAGGGTCAGAGAGCAATTTGGCCGCACAAGCAGAGTTTACGATTATGAATTTTGGCCGTGAGAGTTACGTGGCCAAAAATGAGTCTGCACTTACAGGGGGCACCGCGGAAGAAATCCAAGTTGTGGCGAAGGAAGATCAGAAAAGTTTGGTGAGTTCTTTGACTGAAGAGTTGTTAACGCAAATTACGGCAAATATCCAAGCAAATAGTCCAGGAGAAGCTGTATACTTGATTACCTCAACTGCCAAAGTCAACAAAGAGCAATACTCGGCTAAAGTAGGTGAACAAGCCAAGACTCTGCAAGGGAATTTGACGTTGGCAGTGTCAATCCTCCATTACCAAACCAGTGACGTGACAGAGCTCATCAACTCGAATATTGATCAAGCCATCCCGGCTGGATTTGTGCGCTCACCAACTCCCGCGACCGTTGAGCTCACGGCAGAGACCATAAGCGATACGGGAGATCAAGTAAAGGGTCAAGCCAAAGTCCAGATCGCTTTACTCCCCAACTGGGATCTGACTGCCTTGTCTACCAAGCTGAAGGGAAAGAGAGGGAGCGAGATCGCAGAAATACTCGAGAGGGAAATTCCTGGATTCCAAGAGGTTAGCACGACGATTGTGCCAAAATGGTTACCCCCACGATTTAAGACGATGCCAAGAAATGCAAAAAAAATCCTGATCACCATATCCCCAGATTCGATATGACTTACCGATATGTCAAAGCTCCCCCAGGTTATCAATTAGAGATTCCTGTGACTTGGGGGGAAAAATTGCGCTATGGTATGTCTTTGGGCTTTTTGACTCTAGGAGTGGCCATTTTTACGACGGTGGCGTACCCGCTCGTGAGTTACCAGATTATGTATGTTCCCAGGTTACAAAGAACAAAGATCTTGTCCCCCTTAACAGAGTTGCCCATTCAACAGGTCAAGGCTGACGATAGCCCCAGATTTGCCGATGAAGTTGTTAATATCGCTCTCGACTACACCGATTCTACCAACTGGTTTGCGGGGAATGGGAATACGGGAAACAAAACGAGTCAAAACTTGATCTCGACTCTTTCGATCCCGAGCCTGGCAATCGATCGAGCTGTAGTGCAGAGTGATCACACAGACCTCAAGCAGTCACTCATCCATTATCCAGGTACGGCGATGCCAGGAGATCTCGGTAATATGGTGATTTTTGGCCACTCGGTTTTACCTCAATTTTTTAATCCGAAAAATTATTTGACGATTTTTTCGACGCTGCATACATTGGCTATCGGAGAAACAATTGAGATCGCATCCGAGGGGGCTAGTTATACTTACAAAATTTTGGAGATGTATGAGACAACACCTAACGATCTCTCCCCTCTAGCGCAGACCTATGGGGGGCGATACCTGACGCTCATTACTTGTACTCCCCCAGGCACTTATCTGCGGAGACTAATTGTCCGAGCACAAATAATATGACCAAGTACCTGGGGATAGATTATGGTCAGGCTCACGTGGGGCTCGCAGTAGCCGAGTCTAGCCTGGCAACTCCACTAGTATCACTCCCTAACAAGGAAAAATTATTCCAGCAGATCCAACAAATTGTTCAGAGAGAGGGGATTACAAAAATTGTTTGTGGTATTCCTGAAGGGAGACTAATCAACGAAGTCACAAAATTCGGACAAACTTTAGAGACAAAGACTGGAGTTGAGGTAATCTTGCATCCAGAAACACTCTCAACACAAGAGGCAATACTGCGACTGCGGGAAAGTGGAGCTAGTCGTAGGAAACTCCAAAATGAACATGTTTATGCAGCCGTTCTCATTCTCGAAGATTACCTAGAATTCCAAAAATAGTGTAGACTGTAATATATGTTAAAAAATGTCATTGCGCCGATTCAGGCTTGGCTTTTATCAAAAGGGCAGTGCGTGGGTTGTGGGAGAACTTTGGAAAAAGCCGACAGGGTGACGTGTAAATGCGGGCGGATATTTATCTATGATAAAAAAACCAAGATTTACCATCGGGCGTTGTTTAGCGAAGTTTAGCCTGATCTTACTCTTTGGCGTAAGTATTTATGGTTATGCTCTGACTTGGCCGGTGGCAAGGGAAGGTGATCTCCAGAGTTTTGAGGTGAAAAAGGGAGAAAGTGTTAAGGCTGTGGGTGCTCATTTGGAAGAGGCGGGACTTTTGCGCTCTCCGCTCTATTTTCGTTACATTGTGCGCCAGCAAAAACTGACGATCCAGGCAGGGATTTATCAGATTTCGCCGACAGCACACCCTAGTCAAGTCGCGTTGCTTTTGACCAAGGGGTTAGCCGTTGACCGCAAGCTCACAATCCCCGAAGGATATCGGGCAGAGCAGATTGCCGAGACCGCAGGAATTCCGATTAAAGAATTTTTGGTAGTGGCTAAAGGGCTGGAGGGACAGTTATTTCCAGATACATATTTTGTGAAGGAGGATATTGGAGCAGAAGAACTAGTCGTTATCATGCACGATAATTTTGTGAAAAAAGCGGGACAAGTTGAGCAAAAGACACTGATCCTGGCCTCACTGGTGGAGCGAGAGACTAGGGCAAGCGAGGAGAAACCGATTGTGGCAGGAATACTCAAGAAACGTTTAGCGGCTGGGTGGGCGCTAGAACTGGATGCCACGGTACAGTATTTTTTGGGTAAGCCAGGGGAGTGGTGGCCCAAGACAACCCTCTTAGATCGTAAACTCCCCTCTCCTTTTAATACTTATCTCCACACTGGTCTACCTCCCTCCCCCATTGGTAATCCTGGACTAGATTCAATCCGGGCAGTGCAGAACCCGACCGACTCCCCTTACTGGTTCTATCTCCACGACAAAGAGGGCAACATCCACTACGCCGTAACTTCCGCTGCCCATTCCGCCAACATCGCTAAATACATAAAATAAACGAGCTTTACTCGATTTGCTATACTACGGCTATGGATAAAGAGAATGTGATCAAATATTGGCTCGAATCAGCCAAAAACGATCAAGAAACTGCTGAGGATCTTTTTCGTGCCAAAAAATATACTTGGTCACTATTCATCTGGCAATTGGTTGTCGAGAAACAACTCAAGGCAAGATTGGTTGAAAATTTTGATGATTCAGCTCCCACCATCCATGATCTATACAAATTAGCCAAAAAATTAGGTTTAAAATTATCTGTTGATCAAATTAAAAATTTGAAAGAAATTACTAAATTCAATATTAATGCTCGCTACGAAGATTACAAACACACATTTTATAAACAAGCGACAAGATCATTCACCATCAGATGGATCAAAATTATTAAGGACTTTTTGTTATGGCTAAAAAAACAAAGTTAAGTAAACAAGTACTAGATCAAGTTAAGCTCTTCGCTAAACAAGTTGAGCAAGCAAAAATTCCCGTGCAAAAGTACATCGTATTTGGCTCTCACGCCAAGGGAATTGCCCACAAAGATAGCGACATTGATGTTTGTGTAGTTTCTCCCAGCTTCCACGATAGTCACTGGGATTCCATGATTACTCTCACTCATCTTACAAATGATTCGACTATCGATATCGAAGCTCACCCCATGAGTCCACGGGATTTAATGAATAAGTACGACACCTTGGCTAGTGAGGTCCGTAAATATGGTATTGACGTTCCACTTTAGTTGTGTTTAAATACTCTCTTGCCCGCGGTGCTTTGTTGGGCGTACGAAGAGACTGTACGTCCATTTTTATAGTTGGTGGCAAATACGAGGTGTGATTTCATGACCAAGACGAAACGTTTATATTGGGGAGAGGAAAATTTGGCCTTACCCCCACTTGACTTGACTTGGGTACAACGCGAATCGTACGAACAATTTTTACAAAGAGATCTCCAAAAATATTTAGCCGAAATTAGTCCGATTGAGGATTTCACGGGGAAAACCTGGGAAATGTCCTTTGGCGCGCACTACTTTGAAACTCCCAAGATCCATCCCGAAGAAGCCGTAAAGAAAGGTTTGACTTACGACATGCCCCTGCGAGTCAAGGTCAAATTAGTGAACAAGATTACGGGAGACGAAACGGAGCAAGACGTCTTCCTCGGTGACATCCCCAAAATGACAGAGCGAGGAACGTTTATCGTCTCGGGAATTGAGCGGGCAGTAGTCAACCAACTGGTGAGAGCACCTGGGGCATTTTATGCGGGATCGATTGACCCCACGACGGGGCGAGTACTCTACAGCGCCGAACTACGACCGATGCGGGGAAGTTGGCTAGAAATGGCAGTGGGCAAAAGCGACATCATTACCGCCAAGATTGATCGTCACCGTAAATTTTACGTCACTACACTTCTGCGAGCACTGGGCATTGAAGATGAAGAGGAGATTAAGGCTCTGTTTAAGGAAGTCGACACAGATAATGAACACCAATATATTTTTGCTACCTTGGCTAAAGATCCCAACCACACCCAAAGTGAGGCACTCCTAGATTTGTACGATAAAATTAGACCCGGTGAACCTGCAGTCTTAGAAAATGCGAAAAACCTCTTTTTTCAGAGTTTCTTTGACCCACGCCGATACGATCTCGATAAAGTCGGAAGATACAAATTGAACAAAAAATTGGGACTTTCAACGGAGAACAAACCCGATAATCAAGTATTACAAAAGGCCGATTTGGTGGCCATTATTAAATATTTGATCGGACTGCAAAATGGTGTGGGGTCGGTCGATGATATTGATCACTTGAGTAATCGCCGAGTGAGGCGAGTGGGAGAGCTACTCGGGGCTACCGCTTTTCGAATAGGATTGCTCCGTCTAGAGAGATCAATTAAAGAGAAGATGTCGCTCGTAAAACCAGAGGAGTCAGCCACTCCCGTCCAACTCATTAATGCTCGTCCAGTCATTGCCACGATTTCTGAATTTTTCCGTCGTAATCGACTGTCGACCATTTTAGACCAAACTAACCCCTTGGCGGAAATTGATAACTTGCGCCGTCTATCGGTGATGGGAACGGGGGGAGTGACGAGAGAGCGGGCAAGTTTCTCGATGCGAGACATTAATTCTAGTCAATATGGCCGGATTTGCCCGGTTCGCTCACCAGAGGGTCCTAACATTGGTCTCGTGACTTACCTTTCACTCTATAGCCGGATCAACGAATACGGATTTTTGGAGTCCCCCTATTACAAGATCATGGAAAGTAAAAAAGGTGGGAAAACGGTGATGCAAGTCACCAAAGAAATGGTGTACTTGCCACCTGACGATGAACAAAACTACTACATTACACATGCGGGAATCGCAATGAACGGGAAGAGAGAGATCATTGATCCATGGGTACCAGCTAGATATCGAGGTAACTTTATTGAAGTGCCAGTCTCTAAAGTCCAGTATATTGATGTGGTGCCACGACAAGTGGTGGGCACGTCGGCATCTCTGATCCCCTTTATTGCACACGACGAAGCTAACCGTGCCCTGATGGGTACCCATATGCAGTGCCAAGCCGTACCTTTGATCGCGCCAGAATCTCCCATTGTGGGAACAGGGATGGAAGGGGAGGTCGCGGAATCGATGGGGTGGGTAGTAAAGGCATTACATAAGGGGACCGTGATTCAAGTCGACGCTAATAACATTGTGATTGAGTTGGACAAAAGCGAAACCACAAAAGCCAAGGGGTATTTTTCTAAAAATAATAGTGAGCACGTGACATACACGGGGAATCGAGAAACCTATACCCTAATCAAGTTCCATCGTACTGCTAACTCGACTTGTTATAACCAAAAACCAGTGGTGAAGGTGGGAGATAAAATTAAAGTAGGTGATCTATTGATTGATGGACCAGCATCGGACGGGGGAGAACTAGCGCTTGGCCGTAATCTAGTCATTGCCTATGCATCGTTTATGGGGCTCGGCTACGAAGACGCGATTATCGTCTCGGATAAATTGGTAAAAGAAGATGTATTGACCTCCATCCACATCAATGAATACCAAGCCGATATTATGGATACCAAGCTTGGCGCGGAAGAGTTGACGAGAGATATCCCCAATGTATCTGAACATGATCTACGTAATTTGGGTGAGGATGGAGTCGTGGTTGTGGGGGCGGAGGTAACGGGGAACGATATTTTGGTGGGGAAAATTGCTCCCAAGGGTGAGACGGAATTGACGGCAGAAGAGAGATTATTGCGCGCTATTTTTGGCGAAAAAGCCCGAGAAGTTAGAGACACGTCTTTGCGTATGAGTAACGGCGAGTCTGGAACAGTGATTGATGTGGCTACTCTTGACCGGGAAGAAGGTGATGAACTTGATCCAGGAGTCTTAAAAACGGTCACGATTAAAGTAGCCCAAATCCGCAAAGTAACGGTGGGAGATAAGCTCGCAGGGCGCCACGGGAACAAAGGCGTGATTTCGCGGATTATTCCAGCGGCGGATATGCCATACCTACCCGATGGGACACCGGTAGACATTATTATCTCACCCCTTTCGGTCCTGGCACGGATGAACTTGGGACAACTACTGGAAGCACACTTAGGATGGGCAGCCAAGAAGCTGGGATATAAAGTAGCCCTCCCAGTGTTTGAGCCATTCCTCGAATCGGTAATTGAGGGAGAACTCGCGAAAGCTGGATTACCTACAAGTGGTAAGGCAATCTTGTATGACGGAAGAACAGGGTTACCGTTTGATAACCCCACAACGGTGGGGATTGGCTATATTTTGAAATTGATCCACATGGTGGAGGATAAGACTCATGCAAGAAGCACTGGGCCATACTCGCTAGTGACGCAACAACCATTGGGTGGCAAAGCCCAAATGGGAGGGCAACGACTGGGAGAAATGGAGGTCTGGGCACTAGAGGCACATCGAGCAGCTCATGTCTTGCAAGAAATGCTGACTATTAAATCAGATGATTTGGTAGGACGGGCTAAAGCTTTTGAAGCAATTGTCAAAGGTACCGCAATTCCTGAATCGACCGTGCCAGAGTCATTTAAGGTACTGCTCAAGGAACTTAATTCGCTTGGGCTAGATGTGATCCCGGTAGATCCAAAAGAAGTCATGGTTGCGGATGAAAGCATTGAGGAGATTGAGAAAGATAAAGTAATTTTGGTAGATGATAATAGTGCGACAGGGATTACTACTGATGACCCAGCTGATGATGCGACGAAGAGTACTCCAAACGATACCAAAGATTTAGATGAAATTGAAGAACCAACAGATGAAGAGCTCAAAAAAACCGAAGGAGAAGTCTAACATGACAAAAAGTATTCTGGACTTTAAGGGTCTTAAAATTCAAATTGCTTCCCCTGATACAGTTAGGAGTTGGTCATATGGTGAAGTAACCAAACCGGAAACCATCAACTATCGCACGCTAAAACCAGAAAAAGATGGGTTATTTTGTGAACGAATTTTTGGTCCGACTAAAGACTATGAGTGTTACTGTGGTAAGTACAAACGCATTAGGTATCGCGGAATCGTGTGTGATAAGTGTGGAGTTGAGGTTACTCAAGCTAGGGTACGCAGAGAGCGCATGGGTCATATTAATTTAGCTGCGCCAGTTGCCCACATTTGGTATTTTAAAGGTGCCCCATCCAAGTTGTCTCTTATCATGAATGTGGCTCCTAAAGCCCTCTCGGCTGTCGTATATTTTGCCAAGTATTTGGTACTTTCAGTGGATAAAGAGACAAAGGGAAAGATCGTGGAAGCCCTCAACGCCAAACATGCCGAGGCCATCCTAGAGTTAGAGACAAAAGTCAAAGAAGAGATGGAAAAGGTGAAGAAAGGATTGTCGGATAAACCTACCGATAGGGAGACACTTGCTGCCAAGAAAACGATTGAAAGTCTGCGGGAAAGTCTGATCTTAGACAAAGACTCCCTAGAAGAGATCTACAAAACTGTGATCTCGATGACCAAACGAGTAATTCCAGGTATGGTGATGGCGGAGGACGAATACTTGAAACTGGAAGAGTACGAAGCAACGGGCCACCTGACTGTTGGGATGGGAGCAGAGGCAATTTTGAACTATTTGCAAAATATTGATTTACAAAAACTTTCGAAAGAGATCAAAACAGAACTCAAAGAAGAAGGAACAAGTATAAGGCGCGCTAAACTTTCTAAACGACTCAAAGTTGTGAACGGATTAAAAAATGCTGGACTCTCCCCCTCCTGGATGGTACTGAAAGTATTACCGGTACTCCCCCCAGAACTGCGACCTATGGTGCAGTTGTCGGGCGGGAGATTTGCGTCGAGTGACTTAAATGATCTATATCGAAGAGTGATCAACCGCAACAACCGATTAAAACATTTAATCGATTTGGGCGCTCCAGAGATTATTTTGCGCAACGAAAAACGCATGTTGCAAGAGGCGGTAGATTCTTTAATTGATGCCTCTCAAGCCAAGACTACTAGACGGAGAGTGGTCAAGCCCTTACGCTCACTTTCGGATATGCTATCGGGCAAGCAGGGTCGATTCCGCCAAAATCTCCTCGGGAAACGAGTAGACTATTCGGGAAGAAGCGTCATTGTGGTTGGTCCAGAACTGAAGTTGTCGGAGTGCGGACTTCCCAAAGATATGGCTCTTGAGATGTTTAAGCCTTACGTACTGCGAGAACTGATTGCGGAGGGGACGGCACCAAATGTCAAGAGTGCCAAACATGCAATTGAACGGAAGGACCCCCTGGTGTTTGATATATTAGAAAGGATCACCAAAGACCACCCAGTGCTCTTAAACCGAGCCCCAACCCTCCATAAACTGGGTATCCAGGCTTTTTACCCGGTACTAATCGAGGGGAATGCGATCCAGCTACACCCCTGTGTGTGTGCTGGCTATAATGCTGACTTTGATGGTGACCAGATGGCGGTACACGTGCCTCTCTCGGAAACCGCGATTGAAGATGCCAAAACTCGGATGATGGCGAAAAGTAATTTGCTCAAACCAGCTAACGGAAGTCCAATTACAGTACCAAACAAAGAAATGGCGCTTGGCTGCTATTATTTGACGAGTATCAATCCAGACTTAACGATGGGAGAGAGCGTGTTTGGAGCGGAGGATCAGGCAATTACAGCTTGTGAAGCGGGCGAGATCAAGTTGCGCCAGCCGGTTAAAGTGAGAGTGGATGGCAAGATCCTCGAAACTACGGTGGGAAGACTCATCTTTAATGCCGCCATCCCAGAAGAATTGCGCTTTTTGAATGAAAGCATTAACGCCAAGAAAATTACGGATATCATCCGAGAAGCAATTCGCTTGTTTGATAATGATACGGTAGCAGACTTAGTAGATAAAATTAAGTCAATTGGATTTGAATACTTGACTACTTCGGGATTATCGGTGGCTGTCTCGGACAACATTATGATTGAAAACAAAGGAGAGATGATCAAGGAAGCAGACCTCCGAGTGAATGAAATCTTGGAGACGTACAACCAAGGGTTGATTACAGAAGAAGAAAAACGTCGCTTGTCATTTGAAGTTTGGATGGAAACTACCGAGAAAATTGCCTCAGCTACTTGGGACAAATTTGATGAGCGCAATGCCGTCAAAATTATCATTGACTCAGGTGGAACTCGGGCATCACGCGACCAAGTCAAACAACTCTCGGCCATGAGAGGACTGGTGGTAGACCCCTTGGGTAAAATTGTGGAGATGCCCACCAAGTCCAACTTCCGCGAAGGTTTATCTATTTTTGAGTATGTTAACTCGTCACGTGGATCACGCAAGGGGCTGACTGACTCGGCACTTAAGACAGCTGATGCGGGATATTTGACGAGACGACTTGTGGATGTTTCACACACTTCAATCATCAGAGAAGATGATTGTAAAAGTACCGAAACCTTAAATATCTCTACAGAGGGATCTCGGGGCAAACATTTTGTGAAACGGGTCTTGGGCAGAGTAGTGGCAAAGAGCATTAAAGATCCCAAAACTAAAGCTATCCTCGTCAAGAAGGGAGAGATCCTCAACGATGAAAGCGCAGAGCGAGTGTTGGCAGCTTCCGTTGAGAGCATCGAGATCCGCTCGCCGCTGACTTGTAAATCACGTTATGGACTCTGTGCGGCATGTTATGGGTGGGACTTTGGTACACGCAAACTGGTGGAACTAGGCTCCCCAGTGGGGGTAATCGCGGCTCAATCAATTGGGGAGCCGGGTACACAACTGACTATGCGAGTGAAGCATGCGGGAGGAATTGTGGGGCTCGACGTGACCCAAGGGCTACCGCGAGTTGAGGAACTATTTGAAGCACGTAACCCCAAGATCGCTTCACCGCTCTCTGGGATATCGGGTAAGGTCAAGGTAGAAGAAGCAACTGATGGCTACAAGGTAACGATTGCGGCGACTGGGAATGCTGATGTTAAAGAAGAACACTTTGTCCCCGCAACCCTAACGTTAGCGGTTAAAGATAAAGAGCTAATCGCAGCAGGTTTTCCTCTCGCTAGTGGACCCCAAAATATCCAAGAAGTACTGCGAGTACGCGGAATGCGCGAAGCACAGATTTACTTGATTCAAGAGGTGCAAGCGGTTTATGAGTCGCAAGGGATCCCTATTTCCGACAAACATTTTGAGGTCGTAGTCCGAGAAATGAGTAGTAAAGTCAAGATTGAGGAATCGGGAGATACGGCACTGATTGGTGGAGAGATTGTCGACCGCTTTGCCTTTGACCAGGCCAACGATAGTGTGCTGGCTGAAGGAGGGGAACCCGCTACGGCGATGAGTGTAATTCTGGGGGTAACTCGCAGCGCCCTACATACTCACTCGTGGTTGTCGGCCGCTTCATTTGAACAAACTACCAACGTCCTTTCGGAGGCGGCGATTGAAGGGAAAGAAGACCCCCTGTTTGGACTCAAAGAAAATGTGATTATTGGACGCCTAATTCCGACAAACCCAGAGAGGGCTGTGATACAATAACAGATCTATGCCAACAGTTAATCAATTAGTCCGCCATGGCCGACACGCAAAATCCAAGAAAAGGAAGGGCTCGGCACTGCGTAAAGGCTATAATGCTACCAAACGCAAAATGGTGGAGTACCCCTCCCCCCAAAAACGGGGAGTGTGTACGATCGTCAAAACTATGACGCCCAAGAAACCCAACTCGGCTTTGCGCAAGGTGGCACGGGTGAGGCTGTCCAATAAACAAGAAGTGACGGCCTACATAATGGGTGAGGGACACAATTTAGCGGAACACTCGGTAGTACTGGTACGTGGCGGTAGAGTCAAAGACTTACCGGGCGTAAAATACCATATTGTCCGAGGTAAGTATGATAGTGCGGGAGTCGAAAAACGCATGACTAGCCGCTCTAAATACGGGACTAAGCGACCCAAAAAATAAAGGAAAATATGCGCAGCAAACCAGCTAACATCAAAAGAGTCGAGGGAGATGTCAAATACAATTCACTGGAAGTGGCCAAACTCATCAATTGTATTATGCAGGACGGGAAGAAAGCGGTGGCTGAAAAGCAAGTGTATCTATGTCTGAAAATAATTGAAGAGAAAATGAAGAGTAAGCCACTAGATATATTGCTGGCAGCCCTTTCCAACATCAAACCAAAAACGGAAGTACGCTCACGGAGGATAGGAGGGGCGGCCTACCAGGTTCCAATGCCAGTATCACCCAGGAGACAGTTTGCGCTCTCGATCCGCTGGCTAGTGGAGGTCGCGGGGAAGCGGAGTAATAGCGAGTACCATACGTTTGCAGAGAAATTGGCGGCAGAGGTAATGGACGCTTATAACAATGTGGGTGGCACGATTAAGAAGCGCGATGACGTGCACCGGATGGCAGACGCGAACAAGGCATTTGCTCATTTTAGGTGGTAGGTTTATTTTGTAACTTTTCCATGAGAATTGAGTAGAAACGGAGATTGTGGATGGTCGCAAGGCGAAGAACGCGGATGTCGCGGGCGCGCCACATGGTGGCTAGTTGAGCGCGAGTAAACGTCTGACAAAGTTCACAATCACAAGCACGACTCACGGGAAATTTTTCTGTTAAATGAGCGGCTTGGCGGGGATTGTAATACTCATAAAATCGTTCCGCAAAGAGATTGATTGTAGAAAGTGATGGGGCGGTATAGACATACAGCCGGCAGTGACGAGCGTCTCGGGTGGGTAAGACACAATCAAAAATTTGATAACCCAGTTTCACGCAGGCCACAATGTCATCTGGCTTGCCGATCCCGAGACCATAGAGCAGACTGTCTTTGGGCAAATTATCTGCTAATAGTTGAGCGGTGTGAATGTCAAATTTACCATCTTTCATGGGCCATCCGCCGTACCCATAACCATCAAAGCCAATGTCAACCAATTCTTTGATACTCCTTTGGCGTAAATCGGCGAAATAGGCCCCCTGCACAACGCCGATTAAGTAGGGTCTTTGGCTGGGGGGGATATTTAACCGGTCACACTCGGAGAGAAATGTCGCTCTAGAGCGCTTGGCCCAGAGCGTGGTGCGTCTGACTGTCTCCTCTGCTTCTTGATGGGTAGCGTTGGGGGGAGTAAAGTCATCAAGCACCACCATCAGATCAGTTTGCATGGCAAGTTGATACTTAATCGAATCTTCTGGGGTAAAGTAGTGTGCTTGACCATTAAGGGTAAAGGTCACGCCGGCGTCGGTGACAGTGCTATTGCCTCCACCTTTTTTTGCGATGGACATGATCTGAAATCCGCCTGAATCAGAGATTATATCTCCCTCCCAGCCGAGATGAGAGCGAATTCCACCGGCAGAGATGGTTTTGCGAGTGCCAACCAGACGCAAAAGGTGAAAAGTGTTGACCAGGATCCCGGGTAAGCCAGTGGCCTTGACATCTGCCCAAGTAAGTTGCCTGATTTCACCGTGGGTAGCGTCGGGGAAAAACAAGGGGAGAGGTAATGTCTTGCCAGTGAGAGTGCGAAAAGCCTTGAACATATGTTGATTATATGCTTACATAGAGGTAACGATTATGGCAGATGATGTAGTGCCCCAACCAAGTGTTCTTGATTCGACGACTGTCGATCCGCAACAGGCGGTGGATGCGGCTATGACAGGTTCGGACACGGTTAGCCAAACATTAGCGGCTCCGGCAGAAGAATTACCTCTTGGTTTGACAACTCCGATTTCTACTCCTCCCCCAGGGGTTGGATCAATACCTGCACCAATTCCACCTAAACCCAAGAAGGGTCAGAAGGTGCTGGCGTTCTTGGTGGGATTTGTGCTCCTGGTGTCGGGGATTTTGGGGGGATTTTACTATTATTCTAACCAATTTCAAAAAATAGACCCTATTATTGCGGGAGTGTTGACCGATAGCTATGATCGAAGCTCTTGTCATGGGTGTTTGCGGGGAGGAAAGTTGGTGTGGCGAGCGGGGGAGTGCAAAGTGTCGGGGACATGCAAACCTGATGATGATTCGCTTCAATGGTTAGAAATTAAAGATAAAACTAAGTGTGAGGCGGCAAGAGGACAGTACTGCGCAGGATGTGGCGGATTCTGTAATATTTCCAATAACAGAGGCTGTAACGATTTACAGCTGGCTAAATGTGGAGAATACCCAACATACGGGGCCAACTGGGTCAAAGCGACCAATGGGACGTGCCCTGGCGGGTATAGTAAAAAATGCAACTGCGGAACGAATACATATTGTTTTGACAGAGACGGATACTGCGGTGATGAGGTTGGAACAGCTTCAAAAGACACACTTGACCATGGATTGTGCCAGATTACGGATGATCCAAAGTGGGATAATGATGGAATCGCGGATAAGATCAATGATGGGGAAGGGACGGAGATTTATTTTTGCGCTAACAAGTTTGATGATCTATCTGGAGGTTGCCAGGATCAGTTAGTGGGAAGTGGGTTTGACATGAGCTGTTTTTGTGGCACGGTGCAGATAGATAAACCAGGACAGGGTTTTGAGACAAAGACCATGAGGTGTGGATGTAGGGATGATAAACTCTCCAAACCACCGACAATTATTCCCTCGCCATCACCTAGTCCTTCGCCGTCGCGCCCACCCTCACCCTCACCCTCACCCTCACCATCACCATCACCCTCACCATCAGGTAGTCCCAACTATTCTATGTCGTGTACGGGCATTACCAAGGATGTTGCCAGTCCGCTAGTGGGGAGCAAGATTACATTTACCTGTGCGGGGGCAGTAGTACCTGTGGCGGGGGCGAGTTTGCTAAAATACAGTTTCCGTTACAATCTCAATGGAGGGAATTGGCAAACTTTGACGAACAAAACCGATGCGACAGCCGAGTTGACGATTGTGGCATGTGGAAGTTACGCCGTACAGTGCCGAGCATGTATCACGTTCGGTGGACAAACTTTATGTGATCCAATTTGGCAAGGAGCAACCCAATGATCGGCAAGCTTAAAAAGACTCTATTGGTTGGTTTGGGAGTATTTGCGGTATTACTTGTGGGTATCGGAATTGTTTACATAGTGCGAAAACCAACCACGATCAGTCCACCCACAAAGACTCCTTCTCCCTCGATACAAACAGCTCCGATATTGCAAGTAGAGCCAACGAATGCATGTGGTATGAGTTTTGTAGTGGTGTGTGGCTCACCCTCACCCTCGCCGTCTGGTTCGGTATCTCCTTCGCCATCTCCTTCTCCTTCTGGATCAGTGTCGCCTTCACCCTCACTCTCACCCTCTCCGTCTGGTTCGGTATCTCCTTCGCCATCTCCTTCTCCTTCTGCTTCGATAGTGAGAGGTGCTCAACTGGATTGTGTAGTAAAGCGGATTTTTGAAGACGATACGCGGAATCGAGCAGGATTTTACTACTTTGAAAACGAGATCCTAGATACGAACCTTCTACAAGATGGTCAGGTCGTTGTTTACAACGTCGTGACGCGCAATACGGGGAGTCAGGTACTTTCGGATACGACAATTACCGATAAATTGTCGAGTAATTTGACTTATATGGACGGAGATAGTGGATGCACATATGACTCGGCCAGTAGAGTAGTCACCTGTATAATTGGGGCAGTAGCTGGGGGGAGCGAGGCACAGAGATCGTTTAGAGCCAAAATTGCGGTAGCTGGTACCACTTCAATAGCAAACACTGCCGAAGTGTCGTCGACTAATGGTCAACGTGATAGTTGTAGCGTAAAAGTGGATGCCACGGGCAAGATCGTGGTACCGACACCCGAAGCTCCCACAGCTCTACCGGAAGCGGGAGTTTTTGAAGTCACCACAGGAACTCTGGGGATTGGACTCTTGTTCTTAATCCTCGGCACACTGGGATTATTGTTGATTTAATTGAAAACGATTAGACTAAACGAGAAGCGACGTGATCCCAGTTGATGATGGACCAGAAAGCGTCAACAAATTTACCCCGATCATTTTGGTAGTCAAGGTAGTAAGCATGTTCCCAGACATCCAATACAAGCAGGGGTTTAGACTCCAAAATGGTGAAGAGGTTGTGGTTTTGGATTTGAAGCACATGAAGATCACTTTCATCTTGGATAAGGGCGGCCCAGCCAGAACCCTCGACACTTTTGCCGGCTCCAGCAAATTCTACCTGGAAAGATTCAAAACTACCGAATTGTTCGTTGATTTTTTCTAAGAGTACCCCCGAGGGGGTATTGTCTTTTTTGGATTTACGCATATTTTGCCAGAAGAGACTGTGAAGCTTGTGGCCGGAGAGATAAAAAGAAAGGTCGCGCATGGTTGCCTTATAGTCAATCTCCATCCCCTCACCAGCACGGGCTTTTTCCAGGCGGTCCATGGCGGCATTGGCTCCGGTTACGTAAGCCAAGTGATGACGAGTATGATGCAGTTCCATGATTTTTTGGGAAATAACTGGCTCGAGTGCATCGTAACCATAAGGCAAGTTGGGTAACTCGATGCGTTTGTGTAACATGATCTGGATTATATCATAGTTTGGGATTTTATTCTTGGTTTAATTCTTGGGTAAGATTTTCGACATTGAGTGCATCGTCATTGTCAGCTTTGATGCGTACGTCCTGATCGGCGGTAAGCCATTCCCGGCGCTCCATGGTTGCGATAATTTCGTTGGCTAAAGATAGGCGACGACGCAAGACCGTAAGTAACTGTGATAGCTTTTCCTGATTGACTGTAGAATAAGTGGTAGCAGCCTCCCAAGAGGGTAATACTTCACGGAGATTGTCTCTAAGCCTTTGCCAACTGGCAATGGTTGGACTATCATAACTAGCAGGGAGATAACCACCCAAGTGCCCCACAATGACTTGATGAGGACAGTCTGCGCTATTGAGCTGGATAGCAACAAGGCCGATATCAGTATAGTCTGGATTGAGTACTTGTTTGGCAGTATTAGCTTGATAAAGTAAATTCTCGAGAAGTTCGGTGGCATTATAGGCGCCATGGGCGATAAACTCCCCAAGCACAATATTGGAATAATCCGCCTGTTGCATGGCTTGCTGCAGGGGAAGATTGGGATCATTGGCACGGAGCGCGGAGGATTGAATTAATTTGGGTTTGAGGTTTAAGGGGGAGAGTCCGCGACTGTTCCTAACTTGATTGAGTAACTGCAAAAATTGATTGGTCTCTAGCGTGGGTTGACCTAACAGGCGAGCATCTCCTGAAGTATCGCGCCAAAGTGTGTGATAGAGAGATTGGTCCTGTAGGGGTAAGAAGTAGGTAATATCGGCTTCTTCAACCAATCCTAGTTCAAAACGCGAGTCGGAGGAAAGCTTGCGATTGTCTCCCATGACAAAGTAGTTACCTTCGGGAATGGTGAGCTTGACACAATCTACAAGGCTAGTTCCGCCATATGTTGAGCGAGGCGAGAGTAGATAAGGCTCATCGAGTATGACCCCGTTTTTGTAGACGAATCCGTCACGTAGTTCGAGAGTGTCACTGGGAACTCCAATGATGCGTTTGATAAATCCCGAGCTAGTATCCTTATTTTCCTCGGCTAAGATTTTGGCGGTGGCAGAATTTTTGAAGGCGACCAGGTCTCCATAACTTAAGGATTTGTTGAGATAAGTTTGACCAAAGATAGTCAAACCGGGGAAACGACGGAAAAGATGAGGAGTCGTGCGGTATTCGGAGATACCTTGTTGCGTTTCGTCTTCTGGCCCACCTTCGGTTTTGGCCCAAAATAGCGAGGGGTACATGGAACCGGTCCCAACCACCGGTACCGGGACGGGACGAACGCCGATGAGTTTCCCGACCTCACTCCAGGCCATTCCCACAATGGGTACACTAACCACAACTACGAGAATAAATGGTAAGTAACGCAGACGAGCTAATAGGCGTGGGATTAAATGCGTTTTTGACATATTTGGGTAAGTTGAGGTAAAACGTGAATTAAGAGATCATGTGAAATTAAGGATTGGTTTTGAGGATCCAAGAGTTGTTGGCAAGTAACTATCCCGGAGCTGAAGAGGCATAATTTGTCGTTTTGGGTCAAACCATCAATGATGGTCACGGGGTGGAGACCGGTGCGCTCAATTAAATCCATGATCCCCTCTCCTTTGGGGTAGCCCCAACTAGTCAAGCGAATATTGTGGTGCTGTCCATACTTGATGGCGTCCTTTGAAAAACGAGTATTGGTGATCAGCCAAGATCTTGTCTCACCTCTTTCCCAAGCTTGAGTTAGATCATCGTAGCGAGCTTTGATATAGAGGGCAACGCGGACGTCCGTGCGCTGGATTTTATTTTTGTGGAACTTAGCTTCGATAAAATATGTTATCTCGTCCTTTTGCGCGAGCACATCAATCTCGTGGGAAATACAAGCGCCATTGAGCGTGATATTGGTTTGGGTAACATACCCAATATCCGAAAGGAGGAGGGCGACATATTTTTCAAAAGGATACCCAGAAGGGCCTAGTTCCGAAAGAGCATCCTTGAGGTTGTATTTCATGGCCAAGTAGGGAATTGACGACTCATGGAGAAATTCTTTAATCATCGAAAATATTTCGTGGGTGGAAATACCATCAAATAACCTGCTACGAATATGTTCTAACATGGTGAGTTGGAGATCACCTGGGACCCCTACTCTAGTGGCAGAAGCACGGATCTTATCTTCGCTGTAGGGTTCTTTAGTCCCGTCCGATTTAACCACTAGGGTAGTCATAGACCTCCAATAATTTTTGTTAAGAAATACGCGAAAAAACATGCAGCGACCAGAAGGACCAGTTGCCGAGCAACTCCGGGTCGGATAGAAGATGGGAGGCGTCGATTTAACAACAGGATTAGGACGAAAGCTACCATCATTGCCATAGCATTGAGAATAGCGCCAAGTGTGAGAATAGCACGAGGCTCGGTAAACCCAAATAAGAGAAAGATTGTACTAAAACCCAGTTCGACCCACAACACAAGATAAAACATTTTAGAAGCAGACACCTCTTCGTCATGGCGATATTTAAGGAGGAGAATATTTTCCGCAATGATCCGAGAGGCTGACTCCAACACTCCAAGTTGGGTAGTAAACAACATCAGGGCACCAACGATAACGAAAAGCGATCCGACCAGGTGGTGAGTAGCAAGTCCTATCATTCGCGCCTCTTGATAAAAGAAAGATAGTCCTGCCTGACTGGCCGGCAAGCCACTACCATAAGTACTCGTCATCGATAACAAACTCAACATCAGGATAGTAAAGAGACCAATTCCCCAAAAAACGAGGATGTGTTCGGTAATAACGAGACGCCACCACCGGCGCCAGCGAGAGAGATTGGAGGCAGTTAGGGAAAATAGTCTGCCATCAAGGCGATGCGAGTCGAGCCCAGAGAGCAGGGTTTTGATCCCGGACCCATATTTGCCCATGCCCATTCCCTTTTCTTTGATGTAGTAACTTTGAGAGAGATTGAGATTACCCCCACCACCAGAGTAGGCAAAAGCTCCAAGAAAGGCTCCAAGGGCAATGCCTTCTGGGAGCCAACGATACCCCTCGCCTATCCCCACAAGGCCATGAATGAGAGCGGACCAATCGGTACCCCTAGCCATGTAGAGCGTGAGGATGGCCACAAAAGGAACTCCGAGAGAGAGGAGAGTGCGCTGGACGGTTTCCATCGTTTTATAAAGGGTATGACCAGAAGAGAGGATGAGACCAGTCAAAAGAATCAGAAATATAGCTGTATAACGAACATTAAGAATAGGAAAAACATGATTGAGCATGGCCGAGGAGGCAGTGACAAAACCAGGTAGAGCCCAAGGAATAACCGTGGAGAACACGAACCAAGCTGGAATTAGCCTTCCCCACCGGCGCCAACCGACAAAGACCGATTCTCCCCAGGCCAAGGTGTAGCGCATAATCTCGGTATTCAAAAAATACTGGAAAGTAATCCCCACCAAGCCTCCCCAGATGATACCCAGGCCATATTGTGAGACAAGGTATGGCCACATAATGAGTTCACCACTACCCAAGGCAAGCCCGAGGAGGATAAAGGAGGGACCAATGCTTTGGCGAAGCGTAATTGGCTCGGGAAGCTCAGATGGCTTGGGCATAAAAATAGTATAGCGTAGAATAGCTACCTATGGATGGGATATTACCAATTTACAAACCAGTTGGGATGACGAGTTACGACGTGATTCGTGAATTTAAGCTACATATTACAAGGACCGTCCCCGACAAATATAAAATAGGTCACGGGGGAACATTGGACCCTTTCGCGGAGGGGGTGTTATTACTGCTCTTGGGTAAGGCGACAAAGAAAATGAACGAGTTGGCGAAACTCCCGAAAACTTATCGGGCAACGGCTGTTCTGGGCGCGAGGAGCGATACGTTAGACCGGACGGGGAAAATTGAGCAGTGTCACAGTGTCACAGTGTCACAAAATCAGATCGAGGTGGCGGCAAAAGAGTTGGTGGGAGAGATAGAACAGGAGATACCAGAGTATTCAGCGGCAAAAGTGAAGGGAGTACCACGATACAAGTTGGCAAGGCGAGGGATTGAACAGGAAAAGAAAACAAAAAAAGTTACGATTTACGATTTACGATTGTCGACATATCTGGAGAACAGGGTTACCTTTGAAACTACGGTGTCGAGTGGGACATATATACGACAACTGTCTTACGACCTGTTCAAATCGCTGGGAGTGGAAAGTTATTTAGAATCGCTTACGCGTACGCGGATTGGCGACTTTAGTATAGAAAAGTGTTGCAAGATCGATTCCTTTGAAACTTTGAGGGATGATCCTTCCAAGTCAATTCAAACACTTTAAAGGATCATCCCTTTAAGTTTAAGATGTATGGTAATGCGTTTGTGACGGCGCGTTCGCGATGAGTCACGATGTGTTTGGAGATTTTCTCGGCTGTTGGCAGACTATGGATTTTGTAAAGCATGTCGTTATAGTCAGTTGAGAAAAAAAGAGACTGAAAAGGCAAGCCTACCTCGCGGTAACTATGAGGTTTGGTGACAATCTTGCCGGGAAGAATTCCTGAAAAAGTTATTGTGGCAACTCCCCTTTTGGCGATTGCAATCACGGTACGAAAGTGGGCGGTACGCTTAGCTTCTGGCACCCCCCTTAAGCGTTCAAGGGTGTAGGTGATAATTTCATCATCGGTCATTTTGTAGCCTTTCCACCTGCGCACCTTGATGCCCGGTTCGCCACCGAGTGCATCGATCTCCAAGCCAGTGTCATCTCCCAAAATAATGACGTTGTCGGCAATGGCGTCACGATATGTTTCGGCTTTGATGATGGCATTTTCTTCGAGGGTGGCACCGGTTTCTGGCACGTCAATATCTATATTGTATTCGGACGCGGAATGGATCGTGATTTTGTGTCCGGCAAAAAGTTTTTGAACTTCAGCAAATTTTCCTGGGTTGGTCGTGGCGTAGACGATGGGTGTCATGTTAATCTTTATTGTTGAATATCTTCCAGTATATCCCAATAATGGGGATTGCAATGATCGTCAAAACTAACAGTGCCGTTTGCGGTGATGTTTGATCAGCGAAAAGCCCCACCAGCACGCTCATTGTCGCGAAACTAATACTACTAAGGAAGGAATTGAGAGAGCTCATAGTGGCTCGTTGGTGAGAAGTAAATTCTCTCTGCATCAATGAGTTCTTGGCAACTATTCCTGCACCGTAGAGGAACGATGGGAGAACGGTAATAATGGGAGAAAAAATACTGGGTATACCAAATGCAATTAAACCACTGACTTTCCCAATAATACTCCTGATAAGCAATAGCTTCTCGTGGCCAAATAGTTTGAGTAATTTATCGGAAAAGTAATAACTGATAGAGGCACCAAATTGGGCGGCAGTATTTAAAGCACCGATTGCCCAGACCGGCCAGATGCTAGCAAAAAAGGTGGCACGAAACTGGTAGGATACTTCTCCCGTAGAAAATGAGATTGCATCAGAGATAGAAAGTAAGCGAAGTTTCTTGTTATGGATGAATAGGTGTACAGCTTCTTTGATATGAGAATAAATGTTGGTATCGAGTTTGGAGTGAGTTTTTGGTTCGATGAATAAATAGCTTACAAATAACATGACTAGTTGGGGGATGACGGATAACCACATTACATAAATGAGTGAAAAGTTGGCAATAATTCCCCCGATTAAACTGGATATTCCCCAGGCTAGATGCTCGGACGAGCTAGTTTTGCCGAGATGTTCGTCGTACTCCCCTTCTAGCCC
>JAZDDW010000008.1:0-14837 GCA_043809365.1 bacterium | reverse complement strand
TTTCCTAATAATATATAATTTTGCTAGAATTAAGCCAATGAAAGGATTTGTAAAAAAATTTCTTATTATTGGCTTATTTTTTTTGGGTAGTTTGGCTGCTGCCAATATTTTTTATCCAACCCTGCTTCCAAAATTATTGGGTCGGCTCTATTGATTATCGGATCCGCATTGTTTCTATACTGCTCCAATATTTTTAAACTAGTTGGCAAAGGCACTCCCGTCCCGCTTGAGCCGCCCCAAAAGATTGTACAACAAGGTTTATACAAATACGTTCGCAACCCAATGTATCTGGGTTACTTTTCCCTAGTCTTTGGCATTGCTTTAATAGTTGGGTCAACCTTGTTGTATGCTTACGCAGTAATTTTCACTGTTGCCACCCATTTCTACGTCGTCATATTCGAAGAGCCTAGGTTACGCCGAAGGTTTGGTAGCTCATATAGTCTTTTCACTGAACAGACCCCACGTTGGCTCCCAAAGCTAAACTACCTCCAGAGAATTAACACTTCTTCGCTTCGCTCGACCGCGCTGCGCTTTCGTCATAGTCGCTAGGGGAAGCATTTTAGCGCCTATGACTCAGGTCATCTAACTACTGTATATCTGGTTCGGGGGTTGCACCCCCTCAGCCCATATCAGGCGGATTTGCGAGTATAATCCATTATAAATCCGCCTGACATCAGATATACAGACAACGTTAGACGAAATTTACCCATTTCCTATATGACAGCAAAAATACTTTTTCCCAACGACAACATCATCAAGACTAGTTTGTTCAAAGTCGAGCAAGATTGGGAGGTTCCGATTCCTGGATTTTTTATTCTTGCACCCTTGCGGAAAGTTCGCTCGATAGCCGAATTTACAGACGAAGAATCATCAGAGTTCGGCTCTCTCCTTCGCAAAGTACGGCAAGGGATGCAAGAAGTGCTCCACATCCACGACGTTTACCTTTTTCAAAACGAAGATACTGAACACAATTTCCACCTTTGGATATTTCCTCGCCACGCTTGGATGGAGCACTATGGAAAAAAAATCCAGTCAGTTCGCCCAATAATGGAACACGCCGTTGAGCACATGTCTACTGATGATGTTGTCGCGGAGGTTCGGGATTGTGTAACCAAGATGCGGTCGTACTTACGCACCATATAGGAAATGGGTCAACTTCTTCGTCGCTTCGCTCCTCGACCCCGCTGCGCTCTCCTTCTGTGTGGCACGGAAACATTTTGCCACACATCAGTCGGGTCGCCTAACTAGCGTGTATGCGGTTCGCTCGTTGCACTTCGCTCTCCCAGATCAGGCGGATTTGCTACAATATATACAATTATAAATCCGCCTGACCTCGCATACACGCGCGACGTTAGACGCAATTCAAAAAATATTTTTCAACCCCTTGAGGGTTGTAGGTTCTCGGAGAAAACCTATTTATTTTTAGAGGGGAATAAGGAATTAAATATATGCAATTAACACAAACATATAATCGATACCAGATCCCTGAGAATCTGCGGCAGCATATGTTGCGTGTAGGAGCATTAGCACAAATTATTCTCGACCATTGGCAAGGGGATTCAATAGACAAGGAATCAGTAGTTACTTGTGCGCTTTACCATGACATCGCTAAGCCTGCAACTTTCGATATCGAAAAACAAAGAAAATATGTCGCTTCAGAGGAAGAATTTAACAAGGTAAAGCGCACAATAGAGGATATGATCAGTAAGTATGGTGGTGAGGAGCATGTTGCTGTTATCAAAATATTTGAGGAAATTGGTTGTAGTGCCGAGACAATTAGACAGATCAATTAGCAGAGTAATCAATCAAGATTTGCTATACTAGTTTTTATGGATAATGCTTATATTTTTGTAGACGAAACAGGCAAGGCTGATTATACTCATGAAAGTAAATACTTCTGCCTCTCGGCAATAGTTATCAACGACAAAAATAGAGCCAAACTCAAATTGGCATTGGAAGCACTTAAGCTAAAGTATTTTGGAAGCAAAAATTATGTATTACATGGTAGCGAGCTCAAGCGAAAACTCAGGATAAATAAGAAAAGTGAATTAGAATTTGCCAAAGATTTGCGGAAGTCAGTATTATCGATTGGATTTTTTGCTTTATGTACGATTACCGACAAGGCTCAAGCAAAGAAGGGTGGATGGTTGAAAGAAACAATACTAGAAAAATCATACAGCATGATTTTGGCCAATCTTATCAAGTTCGTCATAGCCAAAGATTACAAAGGGCAGATAGTAGCCGAAGCCAGTGCTCATGAACAGGATTTGCATTTGTACCGCAATTTCTTTAGGTTTATGGGTAATGGCATATCCAGATTGAGTATTAGCTCACAAGATGTCAAGAAACATGTAACTGCGGTGACGTATGTAACTAAGCAAAATGAGGATTGTGAAACACAGTTGGTTGATTTGTTAGCTGGGGTTATACCTAAGAAATATGAATTAAAGAGAGAACGAATAAAGCAGGAACAGGTGAGTGAGTACGATCAGGAAATTTTGAAGATTTTGGAGAACAAACTATTCGTCGCAAATGTGAGCGGACAGAACAATAGGAAGAAAGAGTTGTACTCAGCGATTACGTCGTATAAAAAGTTTCCATAAAAGCGAAAAACTGGCATGTGGTCGTTGGACGCACTTACCAGTTTTCTATGTTTTGAGTGTAACACGTTCAGTCAATAGGTGCAATAGCAAAATATATCATAGTACATCATTTTAGACTTGATGAGCATAATCATATATTGGGCTTCAGGCATTCACCCCTTTAGTTCCCCTCTGCAAATTATGATTACATGTTAAACTATTTTTATGTTTCAACCAGCCTGGGACGAAATCACCCCACTCCTCAACAGCTCAAAACTGGATCATGCCACCTTCGATGCCTGGAACGATTTACACACTGGGAGTATGGTCCACACCAAAGGGGAGGGTAATCCCCGCCACTACTGCTCATTTTTCCTGCCCTACGATAAAAATGCTGGCCAAATTTATCTCTGCGACCACATCAAGGCCGGTGACTGGATCCCGCCAGGTGGTCATATCGAGCCAGGAGAAACACCCTCTGATGCCGCCGTGCGCGAGATGGGGGAAGAGCTCAGGGTCAAGATTACCAAAGATATGCTTGAGCCCTACACTCTCTCCGTCAAACCTATTGATCGACCAGAATCTGGTTGTCTGACTCATTTTGACGTCTGGTATCTCGTCCATATTCAAGTACAGCAGTTTGACTATCTTGTGTCGGAGTATCACTCAGCTGCCTGGTTCACGATCCCCATTGCCCTCGCCAAAATTAAACAGAACCCCGATTTTGCCAAAATTATTCGTAGGCTACTGTGAGCTGTACGCCGTAAGTTGTATGCGCTAAAATGGGCTCTATGAAAATCGCCTGTATCGGAACTGGTTTTGTGGGTGTTGTGACCGCCGCTGTCTTTGCCAAACTGGGGCATCAGGTAATCGGTCTCGACATCGATGCCACCAAAATCAAAGCCCTCCAAGCTGGAACTGTACCTTTTTTTGAACCAGGGCTTACTGAGCTCCTAGTTGCCACTCAGAAAACTGGTAATCTCACCTTCACCACTAACTACGCAGAAGCCATCAAATCTGCTGAGATTATATTTCTCATGGTAGGTACTCCCATAGCAGAGGGCGGTCAAGCCGATCTCCAATACGTGTATTCTGCCGCCAACTCTCTCGCCCCACATCTCCAAGACGGAGCTATTGTCGTCATCAAAAGTACCGTTCCTCCTGGCACCAACCCCAAAGTCAGAAAAATAATCCACGCAAAAACCACCGTCAGTTTCGAGATTGCCTCCGTCCCAGAGTTTCTCAAAGAGGGGAGTGCAGTCGACAACACTCTGCACCCCGATCGTCTTGTCTTGGGGGTAGAATCAGACCGTGCCCGCAAGATTTTGACCGAGCTCCATGCTCCTCTCACCACCAACGTGATAGTGATGAAAAATGAAAGTGCCCAGATGTGTAAATACGCGAGCAACTGTTACCTTGCAACCCGCATCACTTTTATCAATCAAATCGCTGATTTGTGTGAGACTAGTGGTGCCGATATCGAAGAAGTCATTGCCGGGATTGGGGAGGATAAGCGGATCGGTGCTCATTATTGGTATCCAGGTTTGGGCTATGGCGGCTCTTGTTTCCCCAAAGACGTCAAAGAAATCTCTGCCTATGCCAAAAACATGGGAGAAACTGACAGTCTCTTCATCGCCATCGATGATTGTAACGAAAAGCGAATAAACAAATTAATGAGTCGCTACGACAAACTAGTGGGTGGGTTCTCTCATAAAACCGTCGTCGTCTTGGGATTATCTTTTAAGCCCAACACCAACGACACCCGCGTTGCCCCGGCTCTTTCCGTAATCCCGTGGCTCAAAAGTCATGGAGCCATAGTGCGTACGGTTGATCCTCTCCTTCCCGCTGATTTCCAGGATACCTACCAGGCCGCTACTGGTGCACATGTACTCATGCTCTTGGTTGAATGGACACAGTTTAGGAATCTAGACCTAACTCGACTTGCCACGGTTATGCAATCACCCAAATACTTACTCGACACTCGTAATCAATATGATCCTGATAAAGTAATAACAGCAGGGTTACAATACAAGGGTATTGGTAGATAAATATATGACAAAAATTTTAATCACAGGTGCCGGTGGATTTGTGGGTACCCATCTCATTCGCGCGCTTCTAAGTGACGCCCAGAACGAAATCTTCGCCACCGTCTACAAATCAACCAGCGATATCTCTACTCTCGTGTCCCAAGATCACGTCAAAGAGGGTGATCTCACTAATTACTCTTTTGCTCAAGAGCTGATCAAATCTACCAGCCCAGACATAATCTATCATTTGGCCGCGCTCTCCGTGGTTTACAACAGTGTCGAACACGCCACCACCGTGATCAATGGCAATACAACAATTTCTTACAACCTACTAGAAGCCACTAGGTTACTCACTCCCCAGGCTCGTTTCCTGGCCATTTGTTCTGCCAATGTCTATGGTTTGGTGAATCCAAATGAACTCCCGATTAAAGAATCTTCTCCCTTTCGCCCCCTCAATCCCTACGCCGTCTCCAAAGTTGCGCAAGAAATGCTTGCACTCCAATTTTATCTAGCCCATCAACTGGATGTAGTGATTTTGCGCCCTTTTAACCACACCGGCATTGGTCAAACCACCGACTTCCTCATCCCTTCTCTTGCCAAACAATTTGTCCAGGTTGAGCGCGGGATTGAATCTTGTGTCAAAGTCGGTAATCTTGATACAACTCGCGATTTCACCGATGTTTCTGACATGGTCAGTGCCTACATGTTGGCTGCTAAGTTGGGCAAAGCGGGTGAGGTCTACAATATTGGCTCTGGGGTAGGCTATACAGTACAACAAATTTTAGACATCTTTGGGTCCTTTATTCCTCACCCAGTCGCAATCCAAATCGACGAAAATCGGATGCGTAGTAGCGATGTCCCCGTCCTGATCGCCGATACCAGTAAATTCCGCGCTCTTACTGGCTGGGAACCAAAAATAAAACTCGAACAAACTTTGCAAGATGTTTATACTTATTGGAAGGAGCAAATCTAATATGTCAAAAAAAGCACTCATTACGGGTATTACAGGTCAAGATGGTAGTTATCTCGCTGAATTATTGCTAGAAAAAGGATACGAAGTCTACGGTCTTTACCGTCGTACCTCTACTAGTAATTACGCGCGTCTTGGGGCGATCGTCGACAAGATTCATCTCATCTCCGGTGATCTTCTAGATCAATACTCCCTTTTTCAAGCTATCCAAGAATCCGCCCCTGATGAGATCTACAACCTCGCTGCACAAAGTTTTGTTAAAGCCAGTTGGGAACAACCCATGTTTACGGGAGAGTCAACCGCTCTTGGCGTGACTCGCATGTTGGACGCTATGCGCATGAGCAAGCCCGATGCCAAGTTCTATCAAGCCAGTAGTAGTGAGATGTTTGGTAAAGTTGTAGAGTTACCCCAAGTCGAGACCACTCCCTTTTGGCCTCGCTCACCTTACGGCGTCGCCAAAGTCTATGGTCACTGGATCACTGTCAACTATCGCGAAAGTTACAATTTATTTGCTGTTTCTGGCATACTTTTCAACCACGAATCCCCACGTCGTGGACTTGAGTTTGTGACTCGCAAAATTACCAACACCGTCGCCAAAATCAAGTACGGTCGTGCCGATAAGCTCTATCTCGGCAATCCTGAGGCCAAACGTGATTGGGGTTACGCCAAAGATTATGTTGAGATGATGTGGCTCATGCTCCAGCAGGACAAGCCGGAGGATTTTGTGATTGCCACCGGTGAGACTCACTCAGTGGCCGAGTTTACCCAAAAAGCTTTTGCTGTAGCCGGAATTAAGGATTGGGAGAGTAGGGTAGTATGGAATGACCCTCGGTATGTCAGACCGGCCGAAGTTGACCATCTGATCGGAAATCCACAGAAAGCCAAACAAATGCTCGGATGGGTCCCCAAAACTAGTTTTGACGAGCTGATAAGTCTTATGGTCGAAGCCGATCTAGAACTAGAAAAGAAATAATATGGGAAAAATCTTAATTACGGGTGGGGCAGGATTCATTGGTACTCATCTTTGTGACCGCTTCATCGCGGACGGCCACGAAGTCATCTGTATCGACAACTTCCTCTCGGGTTCTCGCACTAACATCTCTCACCTGGAATCTAACCCCTTATTCACCCTCATCGAACACGACGTTATCGATCATTGGCCATCGACCATTGATCATTTACAGCTCGATGCTATTCTCCACTTTGCCTGTCCCGCCTCTCCCAACCCAACCTCCCCCGTTTCCTACATGTCCCACCCTGTCGAAACTCTCATGGTAAACAGTTTGGGTACCAAACACATGTTGGACCTCGCAGTCGTCAACAATTGTCAGATCATTTTTGCCTCCACGAGCGAAGTCTATGGTGATCCTCTTGTCCATCCCCAATCCGAAGATTATCTAGGTAATGTTAGTTGCAATGGTCCCCGCAGTTGCTATGACGAAGGCAAGCGTTTTATGGAAGCACTGGCCTTTACCTATGCTCGCCAGTTTAGAGCGAAGATCAAAGTCATTCGCATTTTCAACACCTATGGCTCATTTATGCGCCTAGATGATGGACGTTTTACTATCAATTTGATCGACTCATTCATTCATCAAAAACCCTTTAAGATGTATGGGGACGGTAATACCACTCGCTCCTTCTGTTATATCGACGATTTGATCGAGGGTATAATCAAAGTTTTTTCATCCGACCAAGCTATCGGCGAAGTCCTTAATCTCGGCAATCCCGAAGAACTCACGCTTTCCACAGCGATTAATATATTTGAAAAAATTGCAGGCTCTGCACTTATTAAGGAATATGTCTCCACTCAACCAGATGATCCTCGAAGACGTTGTCCAGACATTGAGAAAGCCAAAAAACTCCTCCATTGGGTCCCGCAAACCTCTTTCTCTGTTGGCATTAAAAAAACTCTTGAGTACTACCAGCATGTATAAAGTTGTTATCGTAATTCCGACTTATAACGAGGTCGGCAATATTGCAAAAGTTACCTCCGCCCTCACCAAAGTTTTTGCGACTATCAGGGAGCATGATCTCCATATTTTATTCGTCGACGACAATAGTCCAGACGGTACGAGAGCCAAGATAGCCGAAATCATTCGCCAATATCCCTGCGTCCATATCTTAAATAACAAGCGCAAAGGTGGTCTCGGCCACGCCTACAAAAAGGGATTTGCCTATGCCATTGACAAGCTTGGGGCCGACATTCTCTTCGAATTTGATGCGGACCTCTCTCACGATCCCTCCATTATCCCCGCCATGTTAGAGGGTATTCACTCTGGAGCTAGTCTAGTACTTGGTTCTCGCTATATCCAAGGTGGAGGCATTCCCCCAAATTGGGCTTTCCATCGCAAGTTCCTCTCCGTGGTGGGCAATCTTTTTATCCAAGTAGTGATATTAAATTTTAAAGTTCACGACTGGACGACAGGCTATCGAGCCTTAACCAAAGAAGCGGTTCTCTCCGTGATGCCCCAGTTACAAGGTAAAGTGTTCGCCGGTTACAGCTGGCAAACTGGTTTCCTGGTCAAAGCGCTCGAGCTAGGTTTGGTAGTCAAAGAAGTGCCCCTTGTCTTTGTAGATCGGGAAATAGGCAAGTCCAAATTAGGGCCAGAGTACATGTTTAACAATTTTGTGTATATAATTAAAGTCAGAGTGAAACAAATATTAAGTAGCCGTATTTTCAAGTTCGTTTTAGTCGGTGGATTCGGTTCTCTCGTCCAGTTTGCTTTTCTCTATCTTTATCGGACGTTCATTCCTTCCTTTCAGCTAGCCAATTTCCTCTCTATCGAAACTGCGATCCTCTCCAACTTCACCTGGAGTAATCTTTGGACTTTTGCCGATCGGCGCCTCTTAGCTAGTGCAATTCCCGGCAAATTCCTCCAGTTCAATCTCGCCTCATTTGGTTCGATCGTCATTCAACTAATTATGGCCTTCCTCGGAGAGAGATTGATTGGCCTCCATCCACTTTTTACAGTTCCAGTAATTAATCTCCCCGTCGATACCGGGGTTATGTTCGCGGTAGTTGGTATCGCGATCGGGATGTTCTGGAATTTCTTTGCTTACTCCCACTTCGTGTGGAAGAAAAAATGAAATTAGGTCGAATTATTTTCGGTAGTATTTTTTTTCTTAGCTTAACCCTTATTATCGTTTCGCGTTTCTGGCAGTTAGGTAGCCTCCCTATGGGGCTCAATATCGATGAAGCAAGTTATGGTTATGACGCCTATTCTCTCCTCCAAACAGGCAATGATCAATGGGGTATTCATTTACCGACAAACCTCAAATCCTTTGGAGACTACAAACCAGGAGCTCTTTCCTATTTAATTGCCACCCTTATTCCTCTTTTTGACCTTAATACTTTCTCCGTCAGGCTCCCTTCTGCCATTGCAGGTTGTCTCATTCTTCCCTTTCTGTACTTAACTCTCCAAGAATTATTTCCCCACCCCAAACGCAATTTCTTTCTTATTTGTGTTTTTGCCTTTTCTCCCTGGGCGTTAGGTATTAGTCGCTTGTTTTATGAGTCCAATGTCGGTTTACTTTTTTATGTCATTGCCTTTTGGTCTAGTCTTCATTTTTTTCGTTCACCCTCCCTAAAATTTGCCATGTGGATTGGTGCGTCTTTTGCACTCTCTGGATATTGGTATGAGGGTTTGCGCTTTACCAACTTTTTTACCCTTGGTTTACTCATCTTTCTACTCTTTAAGAAACAACCCAAGCAACTCAAACGCTTGTTAGTTATGGCTCTCGTTTATGTGATTGTTAGTCTACCCCTCATATCGTCCACTCTCGCAGGTGGTCTCACTAGGATCGGTCAGGAAAATAACTCTCAAAGTTATGGTGATGCCCTTTATATCAACGAGAACCGTTCTATGTGTTATTTGAGTTCGGGTAAAAATATTCTTTTTGGTAAACTTTGCGCTTTATGGTGGAATAAGCCAGAGGAAAGATTCACCCATATTGCTCGAGCTTTTATCAATCAAACTGGTCCAGTTTATCTTTTTTTGCGATCCACTCAAAGCGATATCGTTTCTCCTAACTATGGTTCCTACTTATGGATTTTGTTCCCTGTCTATCTAGTTGGCCTCTTTGTTGTTATTGGACAATTGTCAAAAACCCATCCCAAACGTTTCCTTTTTATCTTCCTCATCCTTGGATATCTCCTAGCTAATTTGCCGGGAGCTCTGGTGGGTGAACCCATGATTCACCGAAACGTCTCAGGTTTATATTTAGGATTCATCTTTATTTCTGCTGGAATGGATCTTTTATATCGTCTTGCCGCTAAACACAAACATGGTCGACTCTTGATGGGGGCATACCATCTAGCGATCATATTTTTTATCACTCAATTTGTCGTGTATTATTTTTTTGTTTATACCAAACTCAATCCAGAAATTTGGCACAGCGACAGCCAAGAAATATTTAGTTATCTCTCTCAACACAAAAACGAATACGACACTTATTACTTTCAGGGTTTCGAAAACGCTCCCCTCTATTATGCCTTTTACAGCAAATATGACCCCACCGTTTATCAACAATATATGCAAAAAGCTCTCCCCAATCCTGGTGGTTGGATTCACCTCAAAAAACTAGGCAACCTTGAGTCTACCCCCCTTACTCTATTTGATTTCCTCTGTCAGCGCTATTTTCTAGGCAAACCAATCAAATCTCTCTACATTGGTGCTCCCGACCCTCGCTATAGCCCCTATGCCATAACCTCCACTTATCTCTTCTCCAAAGACTATAGATTGCATGACATCTATAATGTTGACCAAGTCTATGAGACCATCAAGTTGCACCAAAATCTTCAATCCGAGTGTAAAGATCGTCCTCAATAAAATACTCCCCAATCATTGATCGGCTGAACGTTTTTTAAGACAAACTGCCATCCCAACAAATAAATTGGGATAAGCAATATCGATAATAACAACCACATCTTTTTGGGTACTTTTGCGAGTTGCGGAGCGTAACCCAGAAGAGCGATGGGTGCAATGGGTAAGCCGTAGCGACCCAAATCCCTGTGTGCCACAAACAACAACGTTAATCCATATAGGATCCCAAATTTCTTAACCATTGACCATTGACCATTGACCATTGATATCCCGAATCCATAAAAAACATAGAGGTATATCACGTCCTCCCTCCACATATCATTGATCCAGGTAGCCATATTAGAAAATATCTGAAAAGGTGGAAAGAATATATGTAGATTATCTCCCGAGTGGAAATAGGCGAGAGCATCTTTATATTGTAAGCCGAGATAGCCAAAAAACAATAATAGTGTCGCTGGCATGAGTAAATATGGAAGATATTTTTTGGTTTTGTTGATCCATAATTCATCCTCCATAACCCATTTCCATAAATATGCTACGAACAGCAAAATGCCAGGGCTACGGGTAAGCACGGCCAGGGCACCAGCGACAGCGCTCATCCAGTACTTTTCCTTGATTGCCAAAGTTAAAGACGAGAGGACAAAAAATATAAATAAGGGTTCATTACTGCCTACCGCGCGCACCGATAACATTCGCGCCGGGAAAAACAAGGCAATAATTGTCAACAATATTGCCAGACTTCGATTTTTTAAAACTGTCACAAAAAACCAATATAATCCAAGTGCCAGTAAGATATTTGACAAGACAATAGATAGTAGGAGTGCTTGGGGTAGGGGAACCACCAGGCTCACTATCTTGATGAGTCCGGGGAAGAGGGGGAAATGGGCGGCAAAATAAATTGGATTATTCCCAGTCAAAAACTGCGCATTAATTTGTTCAATTTTCTCTGGATTGTACCAGCTTTTTGCTATCACCAAAAAATTGAACCCATCAAAATTTTGGACAATCGTCTCCATCCCTGCCTTGCCAAAATTGATCCCCCAAAACTGTCTGGCTTTACCCAAAAATGGTGTCCAAAACACGCCTAGCGATACCAAACCAACCAGTGCTACAAGTAGCATGTTTTTTCTCATACCTATATACTACATGCTATGACCACAAAACTCACTAGTCTCTCTATTTTCATGCCCGCCTACAACGAAGAAGGAAATATTGCCGCCACGATCCTCGATGCGAGTCATGCCGCAGAGAAAATCACCAAAGATTATGAAATCATCGTAATCAATGACGGTAGCCACGACAAAACTGCCTCCATCGTCACGGATCTTGCCAAACTTGATCCTCATTTACGCTTGCTCAATCATCGCCATAACCGTGGTTATGGTGCTACCGTCAAAACTGGGATGTCTGCTTGCCGCAAAGACTGGATCTTTTTTACTGATTCCGATGGCCAGTTTCACTACGATGAACTTAGTCGTTTTGTGGAAGCCAGCAATTCTGCAGACTTAGTGATGGGTTATAGACGCAAACGGATGGATCCCTTCCACCGGGTTTTTGTGGCCCAAGTTCTCCTGAAAATCTGGAACTTTGTCCTCTTTGGCCTTACCGTCCGAGATGTTGATTGCGCCTACAAACTTTTTCGTCGTCAAGTTAGAGATGCCATCAAACTCAAAACCGAAAGCGCCATTACCGTCTCTGAATTTATTATCAAATCCTATGCCCATGGCTTCCGGATTGTCCAGTTGCCCGTGGAGCACTACGCTAGACGATTTGGTGAGCAAACCGGTGGCAACTGGAGAGTCATTCTGCGGGCTGCCAGAGAATCTTTCCGGCTATATCAAGAACTACACCCCACTTTATGAAATTTATCCGTCAGCACTACCTCATTATTATTGTGCTCATAGTAGCACTCTCCCTGCGTTTTTATCGTTTGTCTGCCACCCTGACCTTCCTTGAAGATGAGGGGCGCGATCTCTTGGTAGTTCATAAGATGCTAGACACTTTCCGTCCGGTCTTACTTGGACCTCAGACCTCAACCGGCAATATGTATCTAGGTCCGCTTTATTATTATTTGATTACCCCAGCCTTATTTTTGTCTAGGATGGATCCGCTGGGTCCGGCCATCTTTATTGGGCTAACTGGAGCTTTGACTGTTTATTTGCTTTATTTATTTGGTACCAAGTGGTTTGGCAAACTCTCTGGTATGTTGGCCGCCATCATGTACGCCCTCCTTCCTCTCCCCGTTACTTTCACGCGCAATTCCTGGAATCCCAATCTAGCTCCTCTGCTCTCCCTTCTTCTCCTCCATTATTTAGTCAAAATTATCGAAGACAAATCAACTGCGAAGAAACCCTTTTTTATTCTCGGATTACTTGGAGGCGCCATTGTCCAGATGCACTACATGGCCCTCTTATTCTTGGTAGGAGTGGGGGTTACCCTCATTTATTATCTTCGCCATAACGGGTCCAAATTAATCAAGGGTATACCCTTGGCTATTATCGGTTTTGTGATTGTCCTCTCACCCTTTATCATTTTCGAAATTCGCAATAACTTTGTCAATACTCACGCTATCACGAGATTTGTCACCGCCAAAGAAGAAAAAAATATTCGCTATCAGTTGCCCGTCTCACTCTGGTTTAACAAAGTTGAGAGTACCACTACCCGGGTTTTTTCTAGTTTGTTTGGGCGCGATGCTCTCACTCCCGATCCTGCCAGGGTAGCCATTACCTCATTCGTTACCGTAGTTCTTATCCTGGGTTGGTTAACCAATTTAAAAAAAGCTGATCGAGCCAATCGCATATTTCGGATCCTATTTCTGACTTTTCTCATCCCCCTAGCCCTAACCGGTATTTATCAGGAGAATATTCACCTTCATTATCTAGGCTTTTTCTTCCCCCTGATCTATCTCTTGGTGGCTCGCTCACGTTTATCAATTCCCCTTGTTTTGGGATGTCTCTTATATGTTACTCCTCAACTATCTGGGTATCTTAACGGTAGCGGAACTAATCAGGTTATTCGTGCACAAGAAGTCGCAACTTACGTCGTCAAAGCAGCGGGAAATGAACCATACAATCTCATCAGTGCCTCTGGTACCCATACCACACCCTACCTGTATTTCACCTCGATCTCGGCTCACCCCCCTACGACTCAACCTGCTTCTACTGTTTTTCTCGTGTGTCAAGCTAGGCCCTGTAGTGACGAGGACATCAACTCTCCCTTTCTTTTTATCACAGGACAAGCCCATCCTTCAATCAGCGCCTATCTGGGTCATCCGCTTTATAACTACTTTGAGGGTGAGCGAGAAGTTGTGAGTAATGATCATGTCTCGCATGGAGCTTGGGTAGCCAAATTAAATGTTAAAATTAGGCCATGAAGCCGCTTATCTCCGTTATTCTCCCCAACTACAACGAACTTGAAAATCTGCATCGGGGAGTCCTCGGGGTCATCTCGCTGTATTTCTCGTCTCAATCGTACGACTGGGAGGTCATCATTTCTGATGATGGTTCAACCGATGAGAGCGTCAAATTTATCGAAGATTTTATTGCATCTCACCCCAGGTTCCGTCTCCTCAAAAATCCCCATGCCGGCAAACCTTATGCTCTGAAAGCCGCCATCAAAACAGCTCGTGGTAAGTATGTGTTATTCACAGATATGGATCAATCCACCCCCATTGATCAGTTCGATAAATTATTACCCTACACCAAAGATGGTTTCCGGGTAGTTATTGGCTCGCGCGGAGTTAGGCGTCGTGACTCTAGTCTCATTCGTCAACTGGCTTCAGTTATCTTTTTGTTGGCCCGCAAAATCTTTCTTTTGCGCAGTATCAAAGATACCCAGTGCGGTTTCAAATTAATTGAAACTAAGCTGGCCACCAAAATATTTTCGCGTATGCGACTCTTTGGTAGATCCAATCAGGTGGTGGGTTGGAAAGTCACAGCCTATGACGTTGAGATGCTTTATCTAGCCGAAAAACTAGGGGCAGAAATCCAAGAAGTTAGAGTAGTGTGGAGAGACGAAGACACGAGTTCCGACAAAAAGCGGAATTTTGTCAAAGAAAGTATCGAAATGTTTCTCGAAATCTTACGGGTCAGTGTCAATGACATGTTGGGCAAATATAACTAGTGCCTCGGTTCCCTACAAGGTCCGACCTTGAAGGATGAGCCCAACCCGAGCAAAGCGAGGGAAGGTCGGACCTTAAAGTATTAATGATATATTTTTTCTGGACTATTCTTGCTACTGCGATTTTTCTCTACTCATACGGTTTTGTCGATTTTAACTTGACTCTCTCCTCCCATCCTTTGGTTACTGGTTTTGTTTCTTGGTCGCAGAATCTCGCCATGTTCCACCGCTCAACTTCGCTTATCGTATATCTCGCTCTAATTTTACTCTCTTACTCCCTTTACTCTATTACTCTATTACTCACACCTCCCGAATC
>JAZDDW010000007.1:0-9158 GCA_043809365.1 bacterium | reverse complement strand
CGCCAGTAATATGTTTTACCTTCTGTGACTGCATAATTATTGTAACTTGTCGTCCCCGATCCTGTACTAGTCACCAAAATCGTAGGGGTTATGGGAGTTGTCGACTCTTGGACGTACAGCTTGTAAGAATTGCTATTGGGTACTGGACACTTCACCCCCCAAGAGCTTGTGGGGTCCCAATCTAGGTTCACGGTTGGCCCAGTTACCGTCGCCCCGTTAGTTGGCGTAGACAAAGTTGGTGCTACTGGCGCACTCGGTGTGCACCCCAAGGGTACCGTAAAGCTCCAAGTGAGTGAAGGTGTACTACTCCCCCCATTATCCGCCACTACTCGCCAATAGTAAGTCTTTCCCGCCACTCCAGTAAACGGATAAAAATCATTCGCCGCAGCCCTATCAATCACAGTCGCATTACCTGCGTCAGGAACCACATAACTATCTGATTCTTTGATAAAAACCGTATATTTGTTGCTATTGGGTGCTGGACATTTAGTCCCCCAACTCACCGGGTCCCAATCTAGGTTCACGGTTGGCCCAGTTACCGTCGCCCCATTGCTAGGACTGACTAGGTTTGGCGTCGAGGGCGCACTCGGAGTACAATTACTGATCACATTCACCGTGGTATTACCTTGGCAGATCTGTGCCCCCCCCACAATCACTTTACCCATCACCGTCGCGCTCCCCACCGCCACCCCACTCACATTGGTTGAGTAGGGGTGAGTATTGTCCGTCTCCGGCGCAATTGTTACTTGCCCCGTCCCATTGGTGCGCGAATACTGGACTTGGCAGGTGACGTTCCCCACCAACCCCGTCGTCAGTGTCACCTGTTGTCCCACCGCTACCTGCGCAGGCCAGGGTGTCAGTTGGCACGACGACAAATGATATTCCCGGCTCGACTTTTCGCATGCCGCCCACACGCTCGGAGCTCCCTCTGCGTGGAACGTCACCTTCACGACATAATATGTCCCCTCCGTTAGCACTCCAGTAGCATCATACGAACTAATATTGTCATCTAGGCTCACATTGACCGGGCACTGGGAGGGGCTATCAAATTTACACACACTTACCTCTTGCCTAGTCACATACTGCGAAGGCGACTTGGTCCAAGTGATGTGCACCGAAGTCGAAGATGTCCGTGTTGCCGCCAGATTCGCCGGATCTTGCACAAAATCATTACAACTCGACGCCGACCCACACGCGCACGGCGCGGCCGCTCCGCTCTTGCACACCGTTCCTGCGGGACACCATCCCTGGCAACTCGGCCACGCCGCCCCCCCGCACCCGCTCCCCCCCCCAGCCGTGCCATCACACACCCGGTAAACATTGAAATCTTGGGTATTCGTACAAGTTATGCCATCACCTGTACAAGTCATCGTCAAAATAGGTGCCACACAATACCCGTTATTTGGACCACACGTACCTGTATAGGAAAAATTTTTCGTACAATAATTAGAACTCGAACATCCCTTCGCCGTACTCGTTATCGTACCCGAGCAAGTCTGGGCATACGCGCTTTTCACTCCCCACAACATGCCACTCACCGCCATTATCACTCCAATCATCAGCCAGCGTTTATTTTTCATACACAATCAGCAAGGTCGCCCTCCCCACTTGCAGTGGCGCGCTCCCCCAATCAGCCATTCTGGGTGTAGCCTCCACCAGCTTCTGGTTATTTTGCCAGTACCGACTCTCGTCTTTGCGTAACGCCACGCACTCTTTATCACACTCCTCGATCTCCCCACCCACAACCGTTCCAGGGTCTTGAGTAGTCAGCGAAAACACCATGGGTGCTCCCTTCCCCAGCATTGCCCCCAACTCCTCCATTCCCGTCTTGGTCCATGTTTGGGTATATCCCACCTGCCCCCTCTTTGCTTTCTGTACGCTCGCCCAGGGAGATTCTGCCGTACCCAGCAATACCCAAGTGGCGCGGCCCAATCTCTGCAACTTTACCTTTACCCAATAGTTCCCCTCCTCATCGTGCCACATCTTGCTCACTATTTTCCCCTGTATGTGTACCTCTGCCAATACACCTTGAGAAAGGTTACCTCTTTCTACCATCTGCTGGTACAACTCCGGCACCTGTGCCATTGCATTTACTCCAACAATTTTAGACTCCCGCCACAGAGAGAGATCGGGGTACCGTACGCGCAGATAAAAATACGCCAATCCCCCAAACACCAAAATCAACGACGCCACCAATATTTTTTTTGCTAATCCATTCACTCTCCCAGTATACACACCTATCCCTCACAAAATCAACGCGTCCACGTCGGAAGCTCACCCTCAAAAAACGGTACTAGAAACGAACATACCAAGGCCACCGAGTCTTCCTCCCACTCGCTCGTCTGCCCACTCAACAGCCTCACCAATTGATTATTGAGATCATAGTACTTTGGCGCGATTACTGTTTCTTCTATCCCTTCCACCCACTCTGGATTATCCGTATATTTCCTCAAAATCTCCACGGAAGTAATCGCACTATAGTTGTCCAGTTTTCGTTGATCGTATGTCACCGCTATCGCATAAGTCCCGCCTACATACAATACCGCATTTTGGGCGTAATCAGCATGTACTATCCCTCCCCCAGAAAATCTCTGTTCCTCTGCCAATCCTCCAACCCCAGTGATCGGAATCACTCCAACGTCATCCATTGCGCTCCCCATGATCATGCGCACAATTATTTTCTCTCCGCTTGGTTTATTCCCTACCCACAACAAGGCAGTCGGGTAATCATAGCTTTTCCCTTGATATGTTTCTCTGACTGGTTCTCCATATCCCACCAACTCTCCCACAACCTGCATTGCCTTAGTCCCATCTTCATTAATACTTGGGCCATTCCCCTCCGGGGAATACAACCCAAGCTCCGCCCGCTTGTCTTTCCAGATAAATGTAGGAGCAACAATCCACTTGTCCTCGTGATTTTTGAGAAACACGGTCCGCCCGTCATCCCCCACCAATCGCTCCCCATACTGGTCTTTGACTCCGGTCAGTTCCACATCCACCCCAAATCTCTCATTAATCGCGCGGTATGCTCCACTCTCACTTTGCACAATCTCATAATCCCCCATGCTAGCATCCCTCACTGTCGGCACTTTCCCCTCCATTTCTTCCCTCAACACTCTCCCCACGTCAAGCACCCCCGCCTCCGGCGTCGCCGTTCCAATTTCGATCGGATTACCGTTCGCGTCTAATATGTGGCCACTCTCATCCACTATTGCGCCCACCGTCGGTTCACCACCCACAAACACCCAACTCCCATCACCCGTCAACATATAAACATCGTATCCTCTAGTGTCTTGCCAAACTCTTCGCTCCGCATCATATCTTCCACCTGCGCGGATTAAATCCAACAAATTCCCCGGCAATTCTGCCGGCATCAACAGTGCTCTTCCCCCTCCAAATCCATCAGGACTATGTACCCAATCAGAGTCTGCTTCTTCATTCAACGGCAAAAATCCCCTCACTACCATATCACTTCCCATCTCAAACAGTCGATGTACTCTTGTCCTCGACACAATCTGCCAACGATCCACCTCACTCGACGGAACCAACAAATATTCCCTCACAGATCCCGCACTCCTTCCCAAATAACTAAACGATCCATCGGTATTTTCTACCAACGATACCCACACATTCCCATTTTTATCCTGAAACACTCCCATCATCCCCCCCTCTAACTCTTGACCATTTGGCATCCTCCCAGTCACCGCCCAAAACTGCATACTCTCCGCCACATCATCTCCCCACACCTCCCTTACCGAATTCTGTGCTACTACCGCCACCTGATCCGCATGACCCTTAACATGGTCAGAATCAAACGGATCCACCACCTCAATCCAATCAATATCTGCCGGAAATACCCCTCCCGCCTCACCAACCTCTACTCCCGGCACCGCATAAGTTGGTGTCAAAACCACAACTGGAGTCTCTAATCCGGGACTACACGCTGTCAAATATAGCAACACCATCATTGCCTGGAGACGTCTCTTTTTACCCAACAATAACATTGTTATCCCCCCGCCCATCTCAAGAACTCCAGTCGGATCTCGACCCATCTCCACGGCTACCCGCTCTATCTCTCTTTGTGCCTGCTCCCCTCCCGCCGCAAGCACCTCCCACTTAACCCACTGATCCAATGCGGCAACTTTTTCCTCGTATTCAGGAATTAATCCTCTTATCTGATTCTCTAGCCACCCAACTTCACCCCCCTTACTTTCTCCTCCTCTGATTACCACCTTCTCTACCGGTTGTCCTGTTTCACTCTTTTCCCAGATCGAATCCAAATACGTGGATGATCCCATCTCCCCTATCTGATCTTCGACTTGCACGACCAGGCCTGACTGAACTTCTGTCGCCCCCAATTGGGTAGCCGCCCATACCAAACCAGTAACCCCAGCCGTCACTCCTCCTAACCGTAAAATCTTACCCAAAGATGTATTTCCCTTTTCCTCCTCTATAGTCACTACACTCCAATCTTCCGCCGGTGGTAAGGACAAATCATCCAGCACCCGATCAACTCTGCCCGCCAATCTATCCGCGCCCGTTACAATCCCTGCCCGCGCCCTTGCTGGCCAGCCCAAAGCATCGTTCCCGCGCTCTAACTGTGTTAATATCCCCAAGGCCGCTCTTGCCACCATCACTTCTCTGTGGTGGCGCGCTACTCCCGCATCCGCCGAAGCTACCCATACTCCATTTATCCTGGTAGGCAAACTTTGCCTCACTCTCTCCACCCATACTTTTCCCTCTCCATCGACTGCCTGCACTACTTCCGCCAAGACCACCAATTCTGCCACAATCTCTCTCGCCATTGATCTCTCTTCTTCCGCGTTTACCCCTACTCCCCTCACCTTCATTTTCGCTTTTTTTGCCAACTCTCTCACCAAACTCACGCGCATTGCATCGCTATCCCCAGAAGATAAATACTTCCTCACGCTTTCTGCATCCTTCAATCCCCACTGCTGTAAAATTCCCTCCGCCACTCCCACATTCTTCTTCTTCGTCCTCACTCTTATTTCTCCTCGCTCCTTGCCCCCTTTTATTGCCTTCACCACCCCAACCCCTTTCAACAACATATTCTCCATTTGATATTTTTCCACAGCTTCTGCCCTCTCGGCCTGTGCCAGCGGATCCAGTCCCTTCTCTCGCATTGCTGTCTCTACCGCCATCCTAAACAACTTGGCGCCAGCCTGCGCTTCTTTTAAGTGTTGTGGCACAAAAAATGGCGAGTTCTTATCTCTCATTCCATCAGCCACCACTCCCATCGCTACCAACTCGCCGCTCGAAGGTCCATACCTATTTATCCTCAACAACTCGCCCGGTTCTACATATTGTTTTTCCCCAGAATTATCAAGATAAAAAACGCTCTGGTCTGGATGAACCGAATCAACCCCAACCTGCGCGAGCAACTCCCTCGGCAATCCTCCCAACAATTTGCCCAACGCCCCTAATCTATCTTTAGTCAACCCAAGCTCATGTTCCATCCCGGTAAACAGCTCCCAATCTTGCATCGCCCCCACCAAATCCACTCTTCTTCGATCAACCAATGTCTCACCACTTCTCACCATATTCATTCCTGATTATAGGACAAAAATTTAATGAGATCAAATCCTATAGCATTTCGAGCAAAACCACCATACACATCATCTACACACACTATAAGATCATTTTGCACAACCCAAATATATCATGTATACTCAAGTCATGCAAACTCAACATTACCCCTATTCGAAACTCAAATCAGAACTTAGGGATCTAATGGGGAAACATCTTGATCTCCACCACTATCGCACCTTTATCTTTGGCTCTCGTACCACTGATCAGGGTAGCGATCGTTCTGATATCGATATCGGTATCGAAGGCCAAGCCCCTCTTTCCGTTACAAAATTGGCCAATATTCGCGAAGATTTAGAAAACTTTCCCACCCTTTACTCTTTTGATGTAGTCGATTTCGCCACAGTCTCCGATCAATTTAAAAAAACTGCCAAACTAAGGATAGATCCCCTCAACTAATCATGTCAAAGTATTTAGAACAAATCGCCCAACTCACCGAAGCCACAAAAAGGCTATCAGAGGTATTGGCATTGCCAAAAGATAGTGTGATCCGAGATTCTGCAATCCAGCGTTTCGAATTTTGCATGGATCTAACCTGGAAAACCCTCAAAACTCATCTCGAGGACATCCACGGAGTCATTGTCAAATCCCCCAAAGAAACACTCCGCGCCGCCTATCAACAAGGTCTCATCGAATATGACTCTGCTTGGATCGAATATGTCGACTTGCGCAACGAAACAGTTCATACTTACAACGAAACCTTGGCTGAAAAAACATACCAATCACTTCCAAAATTCCTCGAGCTTTTACAAACTCTCAATTCCAAACTCACTACACCATAACTCAAATCCCCCATTCCCTTGAGAGTCTCGCCACCTCTACCTCAAAATACTGCTTTACCCCTTCCCAATCTAGTTCGTGCACCATGTTGGGGGTTTGGCTCGTCTCTGCATCGTCAAAATAGACTAACGAACGCAAAAAATGCATCTCCGAAATGTTTGCAGGAGCATATTTTGTCCTCGCCGCCTCAAAAATATTCCCAAGCCCTATTTCTCGAGTCAGATACCACATGTCTACAAAGTCTCGTTTTATTCCTCGACTAGCAATCGCCTCCAATTTCATGCAGGCAATGTCTAGCTTACTCGCGATTCTCACTCCCTCCCACGTCGCCTCTTTTGCAACTTCCGGATACAGGTGTTGGAAAAAACTCAATTTCACCTGGTTTAATTCGCCCAACCATGTTCCTTCCGATTGTTGGTCTACCCTTAATTTCCATTCTCCCAATCTCATCAACTTCTGTGTAATCTGCTCCGGTTCCTCTGGTTCGCGCGAAAAAAAGTCCAAATCATACGACAATCGATGTCCGTAATAAAGTGCACACGCCGTACCTCCCGCCAGATAATATCTGCCGACGAATGGCACTTTGACTAAAATGGCCAGTACTTGTTGCGTTGCTGGCGAAATTCCGGTTGTAAACACAACACCTCCATGGGGGGAATCCCCCATACTTTGGCAAAATAATTAGCATTTTTCACCGACAATTCACGTGATTTTTTTAACACTTCAATCATTTTTTCTTTTCCGTAAGTTTTGTGCAACCACCGCAAGTCTTCCACTCGTCCCCACTGCAACACCCGCGCAATCACATATTTGTCCCACCGCTCAATATCTAATTCGTCAGCTTTCACATCCCAAAAATATCGATACATCGACAGGGGTAGCTTTTTCATATCTCTATTTTAACACGGTGCCACTCCGTAGCTCGTTAGAGCGAAGGGTGGTTTTCCCCAGCTGTTTCTGCACCTCCGCAATCAGCTCGCCCGCCGAGAAAAACGGACCTACCCGCTTCTCTAGTTGCTCCCCCGCTCGTTTATTTGTCTGGCTAGCTACTACACAACTAGCCATGGCCGGACTTTTGGCGTACAGCCCCGCGACCAACCCAGAGAGTACGTCTCCCGTCCCTCCCTTCGTCATCCCCGGGCTTCCTCCCGCCACCTCCACCCCTTCTCTCAACCATTGACCATTGACCATTGACCATTGACTGACCACATCCACCGGCCCTTTCGCCAAAATTGTCACTCCCTTTGGGATACGCCTCCCCAAAATCTCTTGTTCTCGTTTATTGGGTGTCACAATCATATTTTTATTCAGGAGTTTTGGCTCCACTTCCTGTAACGCCCCCCCATCTACCACCCATCTTTTATTCGGATACTTTGTCAGCAACATATCGATTATCTCTTTGGTATTTTTCCCCCGTTCCATACCAGGGCCAATCAAGATACAATCATCTTCCTCGATATAGTGCTCGACCTCTTCCCAGGGGACAACTATTCCTTCCCAAAAGTTGCTCTTCGCCCTTACTCGCATCAGTTCATTATTTTCTATCGCGGGGGAAGAAAAATGTACCATATCCACGATTCTTGCGGCCATGCTCGCCGACCAAAAACTGGCCGCATGGAATAGTCGGCTCCCCCCAATCACGAGTACTCGCCCATTCTCTCCCTTGTGACTATCTTTCTTGGGCAACACAATTTGCTTGAAATATTCTTGATTCATAAGTATAATTATACGCATGTCAGAAATATTTGATCCAGCTAAACCAATTGGTCCAGAAAATCATCCATTTGATCTTGGTATTCCAGTGCCAGCTCCAACAGGAGGATATGCCACAGACAAAGAAAAAAAAGAGAATGTTTATCCCACCGGTTTAGAAAAACCTACACCCGCATCACCTCAGCCCCAGGGATAAGGGCAATCACATCTTCCTCCGCGCTCGTGACGATACATTGCCTTCCCTCCATCATGAGGACCACTTCCTTTCGGTGCTCCTCGTCGAGCTCGCTAAAAATATCATCCAAAAGGAGTAAGCTCTTGACCCCCAGCTTGTCCTCCACATACTTCATGGCCGCCAATTTGAGAAATAATACCCCCAGCCTCTGCTCTCCCCGACTCCCGTACACCATCAAATCCTTTTCTTTTTGCCAGATTCTAAAATCATCCTTGTGTGGTCCCACGAGCGTATACCCTACCGCCGTCTCGGCTTCACTATACTGCTCCAAGCGTTCAAGAGATATGGCAGAAGCGCTGTACTCGAGTTTAAACAGTCCAAAACTGGTCTTCACTCGAGACAAAAACTCCAAAAATTCTCGGCGAAACTCGCTCACGATATTGCCATTCTTGATGACCGATTGATCCCAATACGCGAGCTGTTCTCGCCTTGCGCTCCCCTCACGGATGGCGTCGAGCAGTTTGTTGCGCCGCCGCAATGATGCCTCATACACCAACAGAGCCCGGGCGTATTCCGGGCTGGCCATACTCAAACTTTCATCCAGATACCGTCTTCGACGCGGGGGTGACCCCTCGACTAGCCGCATATCTTCGGGGCGAAACAGCGCTACCGGTAGTTTCCCGACAAATTTAGCCTTAGTTCTAGCTACCCCATCCACCAGATATCGCCGCTTGGGTGTCACCTTCCCCATATACGCCCCTCGGGTGAGCACCACCGACAATTCATACCGCTCTCCCCCTTCTTCTATCACTCCTGCAATCGTGGCAATATCTGCTCCCCACGCAATCATCTCCTCGGTCACATTCGCCCGCTCCGATTCCCC
>JAZDDW010000006.1:0-33363 GCA_043809365.1 bacterium | reverse complement strand
AGGGTTACTCTCAACGCGCAATCGCCGATACCCTCAAAGTCAGTCAACCGACAGTGACCAAAGTCAACGCCTCTCTCAAAGTCGGGACTGGCTACCGCGCTATCATCTCCCACATGCTCCAAAAAGAAAAAGTCGTGGCCTTCTTTGACAAACTCGAAGAAAAACTGGATAAAATGCTACCTCCCAAGGGGGCCAATTGGTCAGAGCACTACAAAGCTAGTTATGCCGACCGCGCCAAACATCAAAAAGCTTTCTAACTCCACTATCTTCCTCCTCATTCTCGCTACAACCTATCCATCAAGTTCAATAAATACCCAGCAGGTGCTCCGCCGACAATACTCTTACGTCGCCAATCTGTACTTGCCCAAATCCCCTCCAAAAGGGATTGTGGCTTGTTTGTGTGCGTATCCACTCAATCGCTACCGGCACAAATTCTGGTGTACATTGCATCGTTAGCGTATACCAATTTGGATACTTTGATGCATCATCGGGCTCAAATCTAGTCCTGAATATTGGGTGTACCAATAATTCTCTCTCGCTTTCTGGTATCAAGAAAACTAGATGATAGCCCAGTCCTCTAAATGCTTCGCTTCGTAGCGACAATCCTGTTCGACACAACGTCGCTCTCCCTGTTAGGGTAAAAAGTGGTGTACCGGATTGAAGTACCATCCCCAGTTCAGCTACATGCTCTGGGCCTCCCACATTGTGAAAGTACAACTCCTCTCTTGGGTAGGCCTCAATCGATCCAATTCGTTGCACCATAAGCCGATAGTCTATCACAACCCACTCTAACCAGTCTCGTCTCAAGGTGTACAATCTGGACATGCAGATAATCAAACCCGAACTACTTCAACACTGTACCAAGACCCACCAACTCGAACCCCTTTATCCTCCAGGTTGTAAGATCTTAGAATTTCATTTACTCATGTGGTTTGCCTTATCGTACCTCGAAGGCAGATCCATCAGTCCTACCCCACTCACTATTGCAAATATCGGAGAAGTGGAGTGTATTCGAAAACCCTCCGGAGGGTATATCGGCCAAGAACAAACAGCACTAGTTATTGCTTCTCCTCAGCAATACATGGAGGGGGCTATCCTCAACATTCCCGATCTGGGATTTCAACCCATTCGTACTCCCTACTCACACGCCAGATATGACGGCTTTAACCAACGTGATGGTGACAGCTCTGCCTTTCACAACCTCCTTCAGATCAACTTGGGTCGACTCAATCTCTCTGCTCCAGGTACAGAACCTTCCTCCCTAGAACTCATTCTGTCCCTCCTCTCACTTCACCAAATTTCTGTGGGACCCTCTTTTACTGACAATATTCACCTCTATTCCCGCTGGCTCGAAGCTCGGGGCTTTGCTCAAGCTAACTGGCCAACCCCACAATCATCATAAATATTTTCTGTTATACTCGACTTAATTATCTTTAGCTGGAGCTTAAGAATTATGGAAATCATTCTCCCTCTCATTATTTTCCTCGTCCTCATCTCCCTCAAACAAGTCAACGAGTACGAGCGCGGTGTCGTTTACACCATGGGTCGTTTTAGCTACATTATTGGTCCAGGCTGGAAGTTCGTCATTCCCATTTTCCAATCTTTCCGCAAAGTCGACATTCGCACCAAAGCCGTCGACGTCCCCAAGCAAGATACCATTACCAAAGACAATGTGACCTGCAAAATGAACGCCGTCATCTACTACAAAGTCACCGACTCCGCCAAAACCATCAATGAGGTCGAGGATGTCTTCTACGCCATGCTCCAGCTCGCCCAAACTACCATGCGTCGGGTCGCCTCCGAAGCTACGCTCGACGAGCTCCTCTCTCAGCGCGAAAAGATCGCTACCAAGATCCTCTCCATTGTCGAAAGGCACGCGACCGATTGGGGTATCGACGTCCAAACGGTCGAACTCAAAGATATCGAGCTCCCCGAATCCATGGTTCGCACCATGGCCAAACAAGCCGAGGCCGAGCGCGAGAAACGTGCGACCATCATCAACTCCGAAGGAGAGCTCATGGCCAGCGCCAACCTCGCCCAAGCCGCCGCCAAACTGGCGAAGTCTCCCGGCGCCCTGCACCTGCGCACCCTCAACTCGATCAATGACATTAGTTCGGACGCCAGCAACACGATCGTCTTTGCCGTCCCCATCGAGGTCTTAAAAGCCATCGAGGGATTCAAGAAAAAATAAATTTGGTCATTTCCCGCCTGGATTTTTCCTTCTTATAGGTTATTGATCTCGAGTCGCCCAGAGGTTACAGTGGATGTATGAAGTTGAAAATTGCTATTGTACTAGCACTATTTTTGTTGGCCGGAACCACTCTAGCTATCCAAAACCCCCACTTCAACGACGCCCTTCTCACCCTCTCCTCCCAGCTCTCCCTCCCCCATTTCCTAAAACCTCTTTCCATCAATGTAACTACTCAATGTGGCGGTTCAGACCAAGCTACCTGTACCCGTACATCGGGCTGTAAATGGATTCCTGAAAAAACGTCCACCACCACCAAATCAAAACAATGTACCATGTCAGATTGCAACAAAGGAACGCCACCCTGCAAGATTGTCAGCGTCAAGTCCAAGACCTACGGTTGCTATTATGGCTCCAGCAAATCCAATATCTCTTCTCAGGCACGTTGCACCGCCGAAGAAGGCACCTGGAAAGCTGACCCCAATTCCCCCACTGTAGAAAAATGTTCCGGAACCATTATCACCGAAAACAATCGCACCACCGAAGAAGCTCACTGCACCGGGACCGCCATTGTCCAACAGCCCCTCACACCTCCAAGCCCGCCCCTTCCCGAATCGCCTCCCCTCCCACCCTCCCCCTCCCCCACTGGAGCCACCTGCGAAGGAACCAGCAAAGGCGTCATCATTCAAGACGGTCAATACGCCTACACCGGCGGAGTTGACAATGACGGCGACTACACCTGTTCTCAATGTCAAAACGGCAATTGGGTACCTAGCGGTAAATGCAAGCCCCTCCACGAATCCGGAGCCAACGTGGTCACACCTCCTGTTGACACCGCCGAAGGCGAAGAGGGTGGCGACAGGCGATCTAACTGCAGCGACAAACAAGGAGATCTCTACGTTACCGTTGGCGACGGCGCTACTCGTGCGGACGGTAAAAAATGTCTCAACGGCAGTTGGGTAGATCCCGTCGCCTATACTCCTCCAGAATATGTTAAACCACCAACTACGATATCAGGAGACGTCGATCCCAACCAAACAACTCCCGTCCCCGCTCTCGTCAGTGGTGGTACCGCCGCCTGTAGCACCAGCTACACCACCGCCGCAGGCACCACCTACGTCACAATCCCAAGCGGTGAGTCAGCTTTGGGGGGAGCCGCCACCACCACTGAAACTGGCGAAAGAACCGCGGTCAAAATTTGTAAAAATGGTGAATTTGTGCCTTGCAACGAAGTCAATCGTGCCGACACTCCCGGGGTCACCAACTGTACCACCCCCACCATCCTCCCCACGTATATGACGCAGAACAAACCCGAAAATGCGACCTGTGTCCTGGGCGGTGGCTATCAACTACCATCTGGTCGCGTCATCGCCGGAGAAACCAGTTCTCAAGTCTGCAAAAACGGCAACATGGTCACCATTCCAGTAATCCCCAACGACATTGGCAATTATCTTCTGGGCACAACTACCGGTCAATCCGCCACCAATCTAGCCAACCTTCAAACACTCTGCCTTTCCTACGGTCAAACCAACTGTACCGGCGCCAGTCTTACCACCTTTGCAACTGGCTGGCTGGCAAATGCTGACCCCGCATACGCTCAAGAGGTCGAGCGCAAACAAGAAGTGGCCAAGCTTTACGACGTTGCTCTTGGCAAAGATCCCAAACTCTCATCCGAAGCTCTGGCCAAACTCAAGCTTCTCGACTCCCAAGCCTATGACCAAGCCGTAATCGCAATTGCTAATGCAAATAAACTACAAGCACAAATCGATGCCGAACAACAAAAGTCCAGCACCATCGAAGAATATTATAACGTCGTTACCAATCAAGGCACTCCCGCCCAGCTTACCGCCCTCAAGCAGGATTGTCTGCGTTACACCTCTCTCATAGCCCCGCAAAGCAACGCTACCACCTACGACTGTAATACCACCGCGGGACTTAACGACTATGCGATGAAAACTCTCGCCAAACTCGATCCCGCCGCCGCCGCCCAAGCCGAAGTGGCTCTCGATCCACAAAGTTATTTAGCTGACAAGCTAAATCGCTGTCGCCACTCTTGTACCTCCGCCACTCGCGACTGTGCCATCGACGAAAAAGGCAACGCTGTTTGTGTCACTTTAACTAATCTAGATCCCTCCCTTCTCCCCACCAGTCGCACCGAAAGCCTCGGTACTCGCACCATCAATTTTCACAAAGAAGAGTGTGGTGCCCAGGGAGAAACCTGTTGTCTCGACCAGCTCAACTCCGATGTAGTTTTCAAAGGTACTTCTGCCACTTCCCCTTGTGCTTACGGTACAGTTTGTGCGGGCGACTCTACCACTCAAGCCGGCAAATGTGAGTACGACACCAAGCTCTCCCGCTCGATTGCCACAACTGCCCTCATCAAAGAAAAACTCGAAGATGATACTCCCGCCTCTAGTGAGACCATCTCCCAAATCGTCCAAAATAACGCCTACGTTGATCCCCAATCCGTCGCGAAAATTGAACAAACTACTTCCTCATTTTGTGCCGCTTCCTGCGGTCCTGGTGGAGTCTGTGCCTACTCTGATGCCACTCACAATTACGCCTGTTCTCGCCTAACCGGGACCAAGCTGACCCAATCCTATACCCAAGCCACCTCGACTCTCCCTCCCAGCAACTCTGATCCCGCCAAAGGTGGATTGGGTCAATCCTGTTACAAACCCGTCTGGTATCACGTCGGTAAGGGCTCTTGTGACAACGACTATCTTGCCTGTGACGGTGGCACCTGTGAAATCAGCGAAACTGGTCAGACTCTTCTGACCGTCAACTCTATCTCTAAAAATCCAGAAACTCTCGCTCTCAATCTCACCACTCTCTCCCCCTCTGTTTCCAACCTGGCCCAAAGCATCTCTGCCAATCCCGCTCTCGTCAAGACCGGTTGTAATACCTCTTACTCCGCCTATGAGCAGAATGGCAGTTGTTGGATCTGTTGGGATAGTACCACCAAGAGTGTCCAAAAAGCCCCCGATGCAGAATACTGTCACAATCCCGCCCTCGCAGATACTCTCCCTGGCAAATCCTGTCAAACTTCCGGTGGTTACTGTGCCCAAAACACCGACGCTCTCGGTGGCGCTCTCAACTCCGGACAAAATGGCTGTCCCCCGGGGATGAGCTGTTTGACCAAAAACGCAAATTTCAATTTTGACCGTCCCCGCGGAGGTACGGTCTCCTGGGTTAACGAAGCTTGCGACGGCAACACGGGAAGGGTTTGTAACAATGGCCTCACCTGTCTTGACGAAACTTGTATCGACCCCATCGCTCTCTCCTTTAATTCCGCTTATCAAGAAGGCCTCCTTGCCGATGCCATTCGTGATAACACCGTGATTAATGCCATCCCCGGTGTCAATTTTCTTGTCGATCATATCGTTGCCCCCATCACCGCCGCTTTTGCCCCCAGTTACTACCAGTCTTCTTCCCTCCAAGCTGATGTTGCCCAAGGTATGGTTACCAACGCTCTCGCCAAACCAGAAATCAAGGATGCTCTCCCCTCTAACTTTATCCTCAATACCCTCGAAACCATCAGCGGCGATGCCAAAGTCAAGTATGGCCTCAACACTTTAAATGACATCAATGAGAGTAGCTCCACCAACGTTGAGGGTAGCATTATCTATAAAACCCTTGCCAATCTCTCCTTTTTCACCGGAGCCTGGACCGAACGTTATGTTGACCCCGCCGGGCCACGTACCGGCGCCGACATCCCCGCGGGTGCCCCAGTCGACAATGCCTTCTATGGTTATGCCTCCACCTACGCCGACCCGAACGCTACCGGCATTGAGAAATTCCTCGCCGCGGGCAACTATGGTATGGAGATCACTTTTGTCGTGGGCGACGCCGTAACTCTTGGTTTTGGTGATTCCCTGTTTACCAAAGGTGCCAGTTGGGCCGACAAAACTTTGGTCAAACGCGCAGCCGGCGCCACTGTGCGTGAAACCGCAGAACTCGCATTCGAAAAAGCCGCTCAAAAGGGTACTACTCAAGCTTTCATTAGCGCAACCGGCGAAGTCGTCGGTGATGCTCTCTTACGCGGTGTCAGCACCACCCTCTCTCGCCCCAAAGTCTGGGGTGAAACTATCGAAAAATCCCTCGGGCGCAGCCTCGCTTCCGCTGTGGTGGAAAAAACCACCACCACCGCCCTCGACTCTACCACCCTTGCCAAAGGAGCTAGTGAGGTTGCCGCCGGCTTTAGTCTAGCGAGTATCAGCAACACCTATGCCGCCCAAAAGATTGCCCAAGGAATTTCAACCCTCACCAGTACCCTTGGCTTAAACAAAGATGACTCGATCATCACCAAATTAATCAAAGATCTTGAAGTCACCGCCGACAACCTCCTCGATGTCGATACCGATTTTCTGTATAAGCTCGCTAAAAATTCTGGATTCAAAGGCGGAGAACAAGAATTTGTCACCAACCTTGCCCATCAAACCATCTTGCGCGCTCCTACCAATCTAATCACTACCCCCCTCTCCCCCTCCACCCTCAATCAATTGGACAAAGCATTGCTTGCCGAACTTTACACCAAATCCGGCTCCTCCTTAAGTAAAGAAGCAGAAGCCGATCTCGTTTTAATCTTGAGTAAGAAATACACGCAAAATCCCCAAGAAGTCAAAACTATTCTTTCTATGCTGACGCAGGCTCGCTCTTGGGGAATTGATCTGGCGGATGATCAGATTGAACCCTTTATCCGTACCTTGGGCACCATCTCCTCTGACTTTGTCGGCACCGGTCCATTAAGTCGAGGCGCCATCACTACCCTCGCCGCCGGGAACAGTTTGTCTCCCACCCTTACCCGCCAACTCACCCTCGCTCTCGAAAATACTCGCTCCCCCCTCATCATGCCGCTCACTCGTAGTTTTAACCCGCTTGATCCCAGCCATTTCCTCCAAACCCAAGAGCTCGTAACCAACGGTGAACTCTTGACCCGCCTCCAGCTCACGGGCCTTTCGACCAAAGAAGCCGCCAACCTCTCTGCCACTCTCGTCCACAACCAACCTTCCTTGTTTGCCAAACCAATCCCCGTATCCACCAAAGTTCTCACTGGGATACCGCTTAACAACAGTGCCGACGCCAAAATTATTAGTTCCTGGCTCGACGACACAACCGGTACCTTCAAAAACATCAAAATCGAAGGGGGGAAAATTGTTCCCAATGCCAACACAACCCTATCCCAACAAGAACTCAATCTCATTACTTCTCTTAATGATGATTTTGACACCCTTCTTAAGGCCTCCAACTTTACCGGACTGCGCGACGAACAGATCGATGCCGATCTGCGCACCCTCGTTCTTCTTGCCCAAACTCCCGACGATAGCACTCTCCGTATTATTCTCAACCCGACAACCGGTGGTGGCAAAAATACTGTTTTGACCCCACTCTTAGCCAAATATCATCTCGACCGAGGGAGTACTTTTATCGAAAGCGTAGGAAAGAATCAACTTGCCGATGCCTTATCTCGTGACAAACAGCTTGTTTCGCTCTACGGCGCACAAAACATCCTTCACATTACCAAAGACGGGAGTGGCCAAACTCTCATTCGTAATCTCGCTGGCAACGACGTTCCCGTCGATGATATTCTCGCCCGCCTTGCCGATCCCGCTGGCAAACCCTTCAAAATTACCATGCTCACTGATGACTTGGGTTTTGCCCTAAACGATGTCGTAGCCCTCGAGTTGGGCGAGTCGGTTAGTAATCCCAAACTAGCGCAAATGTGGACCGACATCTTTGCCAGTAAGCCAGCCGCCAACATTGACGAAATGGGTACTCTCACTGGCCGCTGGATGAGTTCCCAAGGCATTCCCATGGCGATCGCCAAATTATCCGGCGAAAAAACTAGCATTGGCCTCAAAAACGGTCAAGAAATCCTAGACGTCTTTGCCGAAACTGCCGACCACCCCCTCGTCCAAGGTGCTCGTGATGGCACGGTAGTGCTCTCCCGCAATGCGCAATCGCTAGCTCTTGATCCTTTAACAAGCGCACAACGGAAAGAAGCAATTACTTCTTCCCTCAAGCGCGCTCAACAGGAACTAGGGAGCGACTCTCCAGCCCACTCCATCATTCAGAATGTACTCAATCAACCCGATCTAGGCAAATTGACGGAAGAATTTGATGCCCTTCGCCGCGCTAGTCTCGCCGAGCTCCAAAACCAGTTTGGCGATGACGTCGCCCCCGACCTCTACCGTGCCATGCGCGTAGGAGATGCCCACCACGACGCCCTGTACTCGCGTCTCTCCGTCATCTCGATGATTCCGGGGGATGAATACACCGTCGAAAATGGACTCATCAAGCTTGCCAAAGATAAAGCTATCACCAATCAGCAATACTCTGCCCCCATGCAAGCCCTGGCTCTCCAAGAGGAAGGTTTGGCGAAATTAAATGCCACTGGAGTGGCTCTGGCAGATTTAGAGGTCAACTCAAGGAGCATTGTCTCGGATGCCTCAACTCTTTTTGATCGCTTGGGTGCCATCTATGGCACGGATGCCACCGACGCCCTCCCCAAAGCCAAGTTCGGTTTCACTACCCTCTACGAATCTATCCCCCTCCACGAACCCCAATTAGTCAAAACTGGGGCTAATCTCGAAGATATTGCCCAAGATTTGGCAGCCACCGTCCGCACCAAACTGGATAACGGCGAAATTGCCATGGTCATCGACATGAAAAGTGGAGCTGCCGTCGGCCAAAATCTCGATCAAACAGCCATCACCAACCTCAAAGCTATTACTGCCAAAGCCAAACCAGGTGAAACCTTTTATGTGGCTCTCTTAAACGGTGACGGTACTCAAGCCCTCTACAAAATCGACCCCGCCAAGTTAGCGGGCGCCAGCTCCATCGATGATATTGGCGAGTTAATCGCCAAAGATCTCTCCCCCGAAGAATTATACGAACAGTCAGTCAAACTTTTAGGAGATGAAAACAACAAAGTTGTTGCCTACTTCCAAAACAGAACTCGTGGCACTAACTTCAAACCTCCCAGCGGAGACCCGCCCAAAAATATCATTAGTGAAGCACTTGTCGTGGGTGATGCCACCACCTTTATCAAAGACGAAACCTTCCAATCCGCCGGCCGTCTCCGTGGCTATGCCTCCTCCCCCTATTCTCTCTTTCTCTCTGGTACAACCGAGTCACTCTCTCCCCGTAACGCCGTTAAACTAGCTCTCTCCAACCAAGAGAGAGTTGTTGCCGACGAAACTGTGGGGAGACTAATCAAGCAAATTACTTCCGATGAAACTCGCCAGATTACATCAGCCTTGAGGCAAGCCTGTGCTGGCAACCCCGCTTTCCTGACCGAGCTCAAAGATTTTGAGTCTCAAATCTCCCACGCCGGTCTCGCCTTTCCCACCACCCCCACCCGTGAAGCTACGCTTGACGTTCTTTACAAAGAATACGAAACCGCCACAGCCAGAAAAGTCGCAATTCTGGCCCGCGCTCAAAAAGCCGGAGTCAGTCCCGACATTATCTCTGACCTCACCAGGCGCTACAGCCTCACAACTCCCCTCTCCAAAGCCGAATTTGGCCAGGCTCTCGCTGGTGGGATCATCGCCGGAAAAGAGACCACCTCGCGCAACTTGATCATTGCAACTCTCAATGATATCGGCACTTCCTTCCCTTCAGAGTATACGCGGGGTTCCACCAACACCATGGCCCTCTCTGACCTCGCCGTGCGCTCTGGCTTTGTCCAAACTACAACTCCCACTCTCGCCTCTCGCATTACCCAACCTCTCACTAATCTAATGACTCGTATCCAATCGAGCATTACCACCGCTCTCACTGTCATTGCAACTCCCCTGCGCACCCTCACCACCAGGATTAGCTCCGCCCTCACCCGCCAAGCCCTCCCCACCCCCCCCACCACCCCTACTGCCCCCGCCATTTCCACCAAAGAGCAAATCGATCTTACCAAAGTCGGTCTCATTCAATCCACCACTCATACTGCCATCCACAATCTGCTCTCCCAACTCTCTAACACTCCCACCCTTCCCATCTCACCCGTCCGTAGCCTTGGCGAAGGAGGACTTACCCCCATCTCTGACTCTATTCGCCAAGCTATCGCAAGCTTGCTAGATCGTCCCACCTCGCCCAGCGTTCCAAGCCAAAAAATCGAATGGATCGACGACGCCATAGCTTACACCAATACGTCATACATTTATCCAGATGGCTATGGACTCTCATTTGAGAGTAACAAACCCAGCTTGGTGATCGTTAACTACCCCGCAGAGACCCACGCAGTCATGGTTGTCGTCAGTAACAAGACTCCTTTAAATTCCCCAATCACTATCAACGGTAAAACTTCGACTCTCCAAGCAATATTCTCTGGCGAAGACAGTATATTCTTAAATTACGGCGACATCCTAACCTTTGGCAACACCACTGTGAAAATCGTTAAAGACAGCTCCAACGCAAATGGAAAAGTTACTACGATCAGTCGGTCCACCACCCCCGATCCCAAACTGGATCTTCCCGCTCAACTAGATAATGCTTCTAAACTCACGGGTACTGCCCGTAGAGAAGCCATCGATACTTTTCGCATCAATCTCCAAACCCGCTATCAAACTATCACTCGTCTTCAAAACAATCTCGCTCAAAAAATATCTGACAACCCCAACATTACTCGTGATGAAATACTGAACCTAACCTTCCAAGAAGCACAAAATTCCCAACTCACCAATGCCGAGATTAACAATCTCCTCTTTGCTGTCAACTCCTATATGCTTCAACACACACGTATCCAAGAATTGCGCCAACAATATCTCACCCCCATATCTTTGTGGCAAGCCGCTTTCGGCTTTGTCCCCCAAGGAATCATCCGCGTTGAATACAGCTACTCCACTATTAATTTCATTTCAAACGATCATACTGACTTTGCTCGCGCCTACAAAACACCAGGCAATGTCGCCAACCAACAACCAATTCAACTAACACCAAAAGAAGTCGCCAATGTTATTAACAAAGTAGGTGGTTTTCATAAAAATAGTAGCTCCCTCATTCCTGGAACAGAAAATATATTCAACGTCGATCGTGCTGATCAAGATCTTGTTGATACCATTGCTCACGAAGATCAACACTCACTTTTCCAAACTATCCAACTTGCTCTCTTTCCCAATATCCAAGCTCTCACTCCAAGCTTAGACCAAAATAAACTTCAGGAACAAATCTCCTCACTTTCCTCACAGTTAAATCTAGAGTCAGATTATCTTTCGGTTGGGAATATTACTCGGCTTAACCTCACTGAAAACGAGCAACACCAAATCACCCAAGCTCATCAAAACCAACAATCAACCTACGTCATCCGTCCCAACGAAATTATCTACTATGACCCCACCAACTCTTCTGAACTTTTTTACATCTATCGTGGTCAGAACCTTGCTGAATTAGCTTCAGTCATTGCTCGATTCTCCTTCAACTCCAGACTGGGTGCTGAAATTAATGTCGCCAACGAAATCCTTGCCCAAATCGCCGGTAATCAAAAAACTGGCAAGTCATGGGATAGTTACAAAGAGGATGTCGTTACCGCTCTCCAACACAGCAACTATACCTATTTTGTCGATAATTTAGCTCCCATCCGCACTCAAATCATGAAGAGTATCCCACAAAAATCATCAACCCATGATGTCCTCGACCAATACAGTCAAAATGGCCAACCGCTCCAACAGTACATGCTCGATAAATATTTCAGTGCCGACGCCCAAAACCAACTCGTTCAACAAGCTGTAAACGCCTTTGGAACTCTCCTTTCCAAAGGCTACTCTCATGCGGAAGCTGCTATTCTCCTCCAATCCATCCGTCTCGCCAACTGGACTAGTCTCGCTCGCCGCCTCCCCACTCTCGAAACCCCCACATCCTCCCCCTTCACCCAACTTAAAACATGGTTTAACTCTCTTTTCCACAACTCTCAATCACCCTCCACTCTTCCCACCCCACAAGAAACACTTACCCCTCCCACCGATACTCTCATCCATCTATCCGCTAGCTCTACCACTCTCGATATTGACCTCACCCAACCTATTCGACTTCAAACTATAGTCGAAGTATCTGGTAAACTCTCAACAAGTGGAGACATGTCGCCTCAAATCTTCCAGACTAGAGAAGAACTCATCGCCTCGATCGCGATTGATCAGCAAAACGTCACAGAAGCTGTCGCCAGGAATAACGCAGACAAGCTTCAGACCACCCGCGCAGTTGTGATCATTCATTACACCGACCACTCAGGCAAGACTCAGGTCAGCAACATCCCCTACGCCCAACCCGTGACCCTCATCAGTCCCTCCACTTCTCTCCCCCCTGGTGTTCGCACCTACGCCGACGCCATTGGTGTCCCCTACTCCCAAATCAAATTACTCAAAACCACCACAGGCACTACTGGAGAAGAATACTACCAAATCCGTGTCAACGATACCTATGACATGGGTATTGATGAAAACGGCGCTGGCTGGGGAGGCGGGGTACAGGTCACATCGTCAAATACCACTCTACCCTATGAGAGTAGAGTTTCTCAAGCTTTGACCGGATACACTATCAATGATACTCAACAATTAGTAACGAAATTGTTAGCTGACCAAGTCAAAATTCTCGCTGAAACCGAATTACTAAAACCAGAAATACGTCGTACCAACCCCAAAGAATATCTTGACAATATCCTCGGTGTTGCGGCCAAACATAACATTCCCATTAAATCTTTTGATGAAATACCACAGCAATTCCAAAATGAAATTCCCGCAACCAATGCCTTCTACGACGATTCTTGGGGAACGGATGCAGTTTACGTTAAAAATCCAACAAGCCTCGATCCAACCGAGCTGGGTAAACTAGCTCATGAAACCGTTCATGCCATCGATTACCGAAATAATCCAGAACTTCCAATCGAAATAAAAGAATATCGTGCTTACATCGCAGAATATAATCTAGCTTCACTAACAACTGATCCCATTACAGAAATCCAAAAAACCCTTACCTTCATCTTCGGAGACAAAAGCATTGCCGGATCTATTCGAGGGTATTTGAACCAGCACAATATCACCACAATGCCATGGGAAACCAATGCAAATAGCCTTGTTATCTCCGAAGAAACCGACCTCGGTATCCCCTCATCCGAATCACTCAAAACCACTCGAGCCCGCATCAATAGTCACGGACAAGACTTAGGTTACTTTATTCTCAAGGAATTATCCTCGCCCGTTGCCGTCCAAAGGCAGAAAGACAATTACCATTACCTCAAAGAACATGGCTTCCCGGTCCCTCCCGAGATGATCGAGATCCCCGGTCGTCCCAATACCCTTGGCTTCACCGACCTCACTCACAACGGCAAGTTGGAACTTTATTCGTTCAACACTCCCGCCGACGATATCCCCCAACTTACCAAAATCAACAATATTGGTGTCATCAGCCAGTCTCTCCAAGACATTGCCACTCGTGCCGATGAGCTGGGAATCATTATTCCCAACGATTCCTACTTCATCATTATTGACTCTACTACTAAGACAGGACAGGTGATAATTGGAGATTTTGGTAATGCTCCTCTCGAAAAAGCCACCGCCATCAGTCAATTTGGCTACACAGAATCAGATACTACCCAACGGCTCACCGAGCAGTTTATAAATATAATCCGATCTAATCTCACTTCTACCACTACCCAAGCTTCCCCCTCCCTCCTCCTCCGCACCCGCGAGTGGGCTAACCATCGCTACCAAAATTTCAAACTCAATCAATGGAAAAATCGTCTAGGAGACACTCTCTCCGACGCTCAAAAAGATGAAGTCATCAACACTCTCAAAGCCGAGCCAGACGGCAACAAACTCATTAGTGTCCTCGTCAGCCACCGCACACCCCAAATTTATCTTAGCAAACTAAAATTTCGGGATGACAACGACAAGGTCACCGCCCTTATCCAGGTAGTCACTCTCGCCCGCACTATCCAGATCTCTCAACCAAAAATCAACCCTCACGATCTGCTTAATGGACTATTAAATCAATATTCCGACATTAATTGGGACAAAATCCAACCCCACTCTACTCAATTATCCAACATTCTCCTCTCAAATAATCCTTATGCCACAACCGAGTTATTCAAGAGACTATCCAATTCCGGTCTAGATCTCGAAACCGCCCTTCCCATCCTCACTAGCATTAGTGAGCTTCTCAGAAATACCTCCTATCTAGACACTTGGGATCTTGTTTCCATGATCGGAGAAAAACCTACTCAATCAACTCTCGATACTCTTGTCTCCAATCTCAATCCCCTCGGACAAATCCTACGTTCCATCCCCAAACAAAATTCACAAAACAAAGTCATTCAAGATGGAGACTTATTTCCCACCATTCATGATCTCGCCGAAAAAGAGAACGCTACCAATCTATTCTTTCAAATCTCACTCCATATCGATGATCTCGTTATATCCAGTCAAACTTTCAATAATCGCTTTGGTTCTAACTATTCCGGAGAAGTTATGGTTACTGGTCTCAAATCGCCGAACCTCGAAACATATTTAAATCGGCTCAACAATTTAACTATTTCACAACGTCATCACTTAACTGTCATTTTTAACAACATTCATAATCTAGGGGAGAAAAAACCAATTAAAAAACAATTCAATTATTTAAATAGTGGAGTTACCGAAGCTCTCCGCGTGTTTACGCTCAACGACAATCCAGAAGAATCATTTAATTTCCTAGACGAAATTGTCAAAGAGTCAAATTATCTTCCTCTTGCCACAAGTTCTTTTGATAAAAACTATTATCTACTCGAAACTCTCAAGATTATCAACGCTGATAATTTTTCACCCGATCACATTTTCTGGATTTTTAATCATCTAAAGAATGAGCCTAATATTGGCAAATATGGCATCTACCCCCAAGCGCTTAAAATCTGGGCCTCCATGAACAATGATGAGCATTTTGCGACCTGGCTTGAGGCAGTCAAAAATACCTCCAACTTAAATAATATTCTAAATATATCTGCCCTAAATCCCTCGCTAGCTCCAGAAATATTAACTGCCATTAATCATTTGTCTCAATATTTTCCAGAGAATGCTTCCATCAATATTTCTTATCTGCTTCAATACTCTTGGGACCGCGTCTCCAGGAACAATATTCCCACCGTCAATCCCCATGATATTATTAGTTTAAATCAAGACATCGCGACCCTCGAGCTCACCACCAAAAATTACCCTGGAGAAACCGGCAAGTTTCTCCTTACTGCCATTCTAGAACACAAAGAGGCTATCGAACTCGCCCGCACGATCTCCCGGCGTCCAAGTGTTTTTCGTCCACTATTTTCGGCATCCGACACTATGGCGGTCGTGAAGTCAAAACTACAAATCATCGCCAATGGTAACACCATCCAACAGGGTATCCAACAGGTTAGGCTAAACGCTCTTCAGGAGGCAATGGTCCGAGGAATTAAACCAGCCATCTCCAAGAAAATAATGGACAACCCTCCTGCCTTATCTGGATCTGCCACCAACGAACTCATCCGAATTCTAGATCTATATCAATACAATAGTTATTACCCATCTGACTATACCATCAAGCCAGATAGTTTACCGCAGCTATCCAGCTTCATCTCCTCACTCCTCCCAGGCATCCCTTCCGAACAACTCACAGATCTAACCCGAACTTGCTCTACCAGCCCTTCATTTTTACTCTTTATCACGTCTTTCAAGAAGGAATTATTGCCCTATCTATCCAGGACCTATCCCACCACCCACGCATATTCGGTAGCAGGAGAAATAGTTAGCGATCTATTTTTCACCCCAGCTTTATCTAATCCAGAGTTGTGGGATGCAAATTATTTTGAATATCTATCAAATAATCCTAACGCCACAAAAGAAGAGCTCGCCACCAATATTATTTCAGGCTTAACCAATGATCAACAAATTGATGCGGCCTGGGGAATCATTCAAAAACAAGATGTCGATCAACTAATCGCCACTCTATCCCGTGAGCAACAAAGATTCTGGCAAACTTTCCGCGACTACCCCCTCCTCCGCAATCGTTGGTTAGAGCCGGGCGGCATAGAATTTTTCTATTCACTATCTGCTGATCAAATTAATATCTACACCATTCTCGCCACCAAGATTGACGAATCTCCCGTCTCTCTTATTCAAAAAATTAAAGAGCCTCTAATTGTCCAGCTCCTCCAAGTCAAAGATCCGGTAGGTACGTACGAAAATATTGACCGTACACTCACTTATAACAATCTCCCCGAATTTATCAAACTAATCAGGGTATTCAATTATCTCTATCCCAAAACTATTTTAGATTCTAAAATTTCCTTTAGGACTTCTCCCGCCATCCAAGCTCAAAAATCCGACGGCATGCGCCGATTAATTCTCCAGCTGGACCTTTTCCACGCTGCCGTGGAATCTGGCAATCGTAATCTTGAAAGTTATCTCTCTCTGTTCAGCGATTATGCCAATCTCGTTGATCAATTTATGCAAGGCAAAGAACTAGATCCACCAGAAACCAAACAGGTTGTCTCATTTATTACCAAAATGGATGCTCTCTACCGCTCCAGCAATTTAACTCGAATTCGCTCTGGTCTAGATTTAGATCTACAACAAGCTTTCAACCAAACATACCTACGGGCGTTTATCCAAAACACCCTCTATACAGATCTAAGTATTACCCCCGAGACATCGCTTATCGGCAGGATTGAAGAGCTCTTCCTCCATAACACCGGATATACCAGTTTAAGAGATATCGTTTCCCACATGCAGGGCATACGTGCCGAGACTACATCCCGCAATCTCGCCTATGCCAGCACCCACCCACAATTAACATTAGATGCAGGTGATCTAACAAAAGCCATGGTTACAACTCCAAAAACAGGGGTAATCTTGAGCATTCTCGAAAATGGCCCTCGCGCTACCGAGTTGATGGGAGACCTAGCCGGCAATGACTCCACGCCCCTCGATACCGACCTATTTATGACGACTATCGCCGACGCCCAAGTCGGATACCAAACAGCCATTCAGCAATCTTTGGCTAGTACCACCTTCGGAAGTTTAATTTTTGTCACCAAAAACCTTCCAAATAGATTTTACCGCAGTGATTTGGGAGAATCAGCTCAAAAAGGTCAATTCGAACTTTTCGTCACAGGAGTGATCGACGCAGAACGCCATGTTGGTATTCGCGGAGCCTATCCCTCATCCTACTTTGACGCCATTATCAACAATGGCTTTACCGAGTCCGAACTCGATACACTTTACCAGAGCATCATGCTCAATGGCTTTTATATCCCCGTCTATTCCAAAGAAGGTCAGCTCATTTTCACTCCTCAAATGTATGCCGATCGGCTCAAGTTCTTCGCCGGTGTCCACGAGCAACCACTCAAAGTCACTACTTTAACACCTCAAGATATTTTTGCCAAACTTATCAAACACAACAGTCTTGACCCCGATCCGAGCGTCAATTCTCAAGATATCCAAAGAGTCGAAACTCCGGTCCGCGCCAAAATCCATGCCATCCTTACCTCTTTTGGTATCAGCCTCGCAGAAAATCCCGCTTCCGCCAATCTCACCGATGCACTCTTAATCAATATTGGATCATCCGGTCGAGGAACAAATCTTCCCAAAGATTATGACTTCGACTACACTCTCATCCTCAATCGTCGAGACTTCAAACAATCTGGTGTCATTGCTGCCGCCCTTCGCTCGACCTTCCCCCACTTAGCCGAAATTTACGCCGCCAGTGGTGAATCCTTCAATCAAGTCCGTTTCAACCAGGTCAATCTACCCGAACTCACCGAAACTATCGATTTGGATGTTGGGATTACTACTCGCGAAGACAGTCTCCTGTACAGCTCCAATCAAGCTGTTTCCGATCGTCTCAACTCACTCCCCCCCCCAGATAAACAACAAGTTGTTTCCAACATTCTCCTCGCCAAGAAACTCCTCAAAGATGGGCACGCCTATAAAGCATACGAAGATGGAGGATTCGGCGGCATCGGCGTTGAAAACTGGATTCTTTCCCACAATGGGAATATCCGCGAAGCTTTTAAGTCTTTCTGGCAAGCATCTCATGATCAGAAAGGCAACGAATTAACCCTCGATGAATTTCGCAAAAACTATCCCCTCTTTGATCCCGGTACCAACCTTCGTGGTCAATATTTTGACGACTATATTAACAAACTGAATAACTCTGGATACCAGAATATGCTCAAGGTTATTAATCAATATCTTCGGCATCAATCAATTTCTTCTTCCTCCCCCGCCCTCCTCCCCACTGGAGTCGTCCAATCACTCTTTACCACACTCTCTACTTCTCCCCTCCTCACCCTCCTCCCCGACTACCCCACTCTCACCTACAACGTCATGACCTGGGCACGCAATCTCCCTCTCATTTCCACCTGGTTTCAATCCCTGCGAGGACAATCTTCGTCGACCACAACTACCGCTCCACTTTCGCAACAACTCGATGATTTCATTGATCCCCAAACCGACTGTCTTACTTCCAATGTCGCTTACCTTATCCCTCGTGCCCATGCCAGCTCATCGATCATCGCTTCCGTCTGCCCACTCTGGGAAAAAACAATTGTCCAATCCATCAATACTCTAGAAAAAATCTTTAATCCAAAACCTCCCCACTCCACAAATCTTCTTCCCATTCTCCCCTCCACTTCCCAATGTGGACAAGAAAATCAGGCTTGTTGCGACAAAGATTTGGAAAGTAAATGCGCTGACGGCCTCATTCCCACCCAATGGAGCAACTCGTGTCAATGCACTCCGATCCTTGATCCCAATGACAATTTTTGTTGGGGAAAGGTTCTCCACTTCTCTTCCTCGGAAGATTCAGAGGTATGTATTAATGGTTGTATACAAGGATCTTGCGCCGCCGTCGAGGGTTCCAATTGTTCCAAACAAGAAGAACAGACCGTCAAACCCAACTCCGCCAACAAAGATCGTTATCTCTTTTGTAATAACGGGATTTGGAATCCAATCGGCAACAATCACAAAATTACTTTTGTAGGTTGTTCCAATGCATTCTCAAATGCACATCTAAAAGCCCTCTTGCCAATCCAAGATTATATTTTCCCCAACTCCGATCTAGAAATCACCTGCGGATCTACTGTTGGTTTTAACACCTATTTCAAAAAAACCTCATCAGGCTATACTTCCACTATCTCGATGCAGTGTGATCCCGTCCAGTTCCCTACCGACTGCGCCACCACATTAACTCATGAGTTATCCCATGCCTGGGTAACTATTAAAAATCAGCAGAATATATTTTCCCGCTTCTTATTATTTACCCAACTAGATCCTTATTTAAAATTCTCCGCTGATAATCAATCATTTAACCAAGCCATTGGTTGCCAGTTATCCCAAAAGGATCCCAAAGACCCCAATAACAATCTCTATTCATATTCGAAAGAGACCGCCGTAGACGACGACAAGTATGGACCATTTATCGAATACAAAGACGGTATTGCTTCTTCCCATCTTGGTTGTTGGGAAGCCTTTGCACTCGCCAACAATCACTATGTTTACAATAGCCAATATCAGCACGATAACTATCCCATTCAATACGAATGGATCAAAAACAACATTTATCAAAGTCACGAATTCCTCACAGCTCCATAATATCAGTCTACCTCCACTCCCCTCGACTACTTCGCCCTCGTCGACCCGTACCAACCCTAATGTATTCAATAACTTGACACGATACATCAATTAGGCTATTATTGTCCTAATTATGCAAACGTACTCTACAACCGACATCATCAAAATCCTGCAAAGTAAAGGGGTTGCCCTCTTCACTCTCTCTGATTTTGCCAAAATATTTGAGTTAGATAATCAGCAAACTCTTTACAAGAAAATTGCCCGGCTAGAACAAAAACAAATCATCAAAAAACTCATCAAGGGCAAGTACCAATTTCTCCTCACCAAAACCACTGATTTCTATCTTGCCAATTTTCTCTACTCCCCTTCATATATCTCCCTAGAATCCGCTCTATCCCTTCATAGTATTATTACTGGCTTCACCTACCAGATCACCTCTCTTACTCCAAAGCCAACCAAAACTATCGGAATAGACAACCGCCAGTACAAATACACCCACATCACACCAAATCTATTCTGGGGCTACGAGAAGAGAGAAAATTTTCTCCTTGCAGATCCCGAAAAAGCTTTGCTTGACTATATCTATCTCGCTACCAAAGGCCTACGCAACCCAGTTTTTGACGAGATGGATTTAACCATGCTCAATCAACAAAAGCTTGAACAATACGCCCAAAAATTCCATAATCAATCTATGGTTAAAATAATTCAAAAACTAAACACATGATCACTCCTAGCCAAATCCAATCTCTTGCCAAAACCCACCAAATTGACAATTTCACCATTCTCCGCGAATATCTTCAACTCGTATTTCTAGGTCATCTCTACAGCGACCGCAAGTCGAAACACATTTATTTCAAAGGTGGCACTGCCATTCGACTCCTCATGGGTTCGCCTCGCTTCTCCGAAGACTTAGACTTCTCCACCACACTGACCAAACCTCTGCTTCAGCAAGTTATCCATAGTCTCGAGCAAAAGATCCAAAAAGAGCTACCTACACTCAACATTTATCAGCTATATTCCGAAAAAACTGGCATCAGATATCAAATCAAATATCACTCACCTGACTTCAAATACCCACTTAATTTACGTCTAGACTTTACCATTGTCAAAACAGTCATTGATCCCGTCGTCTCACCTCTCATCACCGATTTCCCCATCACCATTTTCCCAATTGTCATTCATCTTAGTAGCCAAGAAATCCTGGCGGAAAAAATCTGTGCCCTCGCTTCTCGCACCAAAGGACGAGATTACTACGATACCTGGTATCTGCTAGAAAAAAATATTCCGCTCGACGCAACAATACTCAACCTAAAAATCCGCGAAAATAAGCTCGATTTTAACCCCAATCTTTTGCTGAAAAAAATAAAATCGTCCTCACAAAAAACTCTTAGTCTTGACCTGGCGCAATTCTTACCCAAATCGCAAAAACGGATCATTCCACTCCTCCTAGATTTGCTCGTAGTGCAATTATCACCAAAATTTGCTACTATTAATTTGTAGCTATAACCAAGGAGGATCTTATGCCCGATGTCCAATACGATCAAACCACTACTCCCAAAACCAGGCGTTTCCACCTTCCACGCCTCAAGTTCGGCAAGTTCGGACGCACCCTCGGCATCATTCTGATTACTATCCTTCTCAATCTCGGAGCCGCCGTGATCGCTGGATTTATCTCTGCCTTCTCCAGCAATATTGACGTCAATAGTTTGAGTCTCATCTTCGATCCCCAGATCACCATTGCCTACGTGCTGGTCTACTACTCCTTTGTTCACTTTTACAAACTCACGACCAACCAGTCCTACCTTTATCTCATCTTCGTCTTACTTCTCTCCTTCACCACCAACTTTATTCAGGGGTCAATCACGATGATTGTCCTCCCCCCGCTCCTCAAAAAACTCAAGTTAATTGATACGGCACCTCCCGCTTAAATTTTTGTTTAGCCACTCGCTCCCGGACTTGGGCTATCACTTTTTTTTCTATTCCCCCTGTCTCTCCCCGCAAGACCCGATCAGCTTCCAGGTAGCCAAACCCCATCTCTCCCTCATCGCTCTGACCTGTCCACAACTCGGCACTGGGTTTTTTTGTCACAAATACTTCCGGCAAACCCAAGTCTCTCGCCAGCTCCCATATTTCTGTTTTATAAAATCCCGCAATTGGTTCAACATCACTTGCAGCGTCTCCAAATCGGGTATAGTAGCCCAGTTCTCGCTCTGATTTGTTCTCTGTCCCACACACCATGCCCCCCACTCTTTTTGCCATATCAAAAAGACAAATCATTCTCACTCTCGCCAAAATATTCCCCTTGCGCACCACTTCTCTACCTACCTCCAATTTCCCCGTTATTCCGTCCACCATCTCTGCGAGGTTGATCTCAACCAACTTATTTGATAATCCGTTCCACTCAATTATTTGCTTTGCGTCGTGCATCTCCTGATTTTTGTATGGTAAACACAACGGGATCACCCTCTCCTTACCTAATGCGCGTACAAGGAGAGTCAACGCGACCGCCGAGTCCACCCCGCCCGACACCCCAATCACCGCTGGCTTATCTCGATATATCTTTCTCAACCACAAAGCTATCTCTTCGCTGCGCAAAGATGGTAAAACAGCTTTTGGCACCCTCTTCTTCCATTTCCCATCTCCACGCTTCATCATTTTCCGAATTTTCTTTCCTTCCAACTCATTTCGTTTGTACAAACCCGACTCATATACCGCAATCCCCCTCTCTCGTAAAATCCTATTTGTCCATTCATTGTTCCCCACTGCTACCACCTGGCTAGGTTCACACCCAGCTTCTCCTAGTAGTTTGACAATCTGTGCCCCCCATTTTTCGTCATTAAATAAATCTGGTATCGCCACTACCTTCAAGGACAGTCCTTGAAGGTCCAGGGTTTCGATCATCTTCTTCCTCGTCTCCCAATCCCATGGGTTACTTTCTGTCCCACTTTCCTGACTGCTTCCAATGCCCACAAGCACGTGGTCAGCTAGTTCAAAACACTTTTTCAAACTATATAAATGCCCCCTATGAAACGGCTGAAACCTGCCAATAAACAGAGCCACTTTATACTGCTTCATACCAGAGTATATTATCACAACAAAATTGAGGGCTTGATGGATTGTTCCAAAAGAAAAAATTACGCAGGCGTGCTAGCCGAGTACTAGGTGAATTTTGCACCATCAAACCCGAACTCATTATTTTAGGTATCCCAGCGGGTCTTGATTCCCTCCCGCTGTCCTAATCTCAAAATGGAGATGTGACCCCGTACTCCTCCCCGTTGATCCCATCAGTCCAATCTGGCTCCCTCGTGCTACCTTCTGCCCTACCACCACCGAGATTTGTGACAAGTGCCCATACAGTGTCTGGTATCCATTTTCATGATCAATAATTATATGATTCCCGTACCCTACGTTCGTCCACCCCGCCGTGACTACTCGCCCAGAATCCGCCGCCACGACACTAGTCCCTGTATCGTTGGCAATGTCGCTCCCCTTGTGATACCAGCGGAAAGGTTGGGTAATCTTGCCAAATGTCGGCCAGGCAAACGATCCTGTAGCCGAGACAGCCCCCGCGTCCGGCGTCAATACGCTCGCCAGTCGTGGCGCGCTCATCGTCTCGTCTGGCATTATTCCGTCAGGTACAATTAGGGTTTGTCCTGCCACGAGAGCAAACGTTTCGTCATTCGAGAAGGTGTTGAGGGGAAAGTCGACGATACCTTGGGGCTCTGTTTGGAGCTTCTTCGCAATCGAATTAACTGTGTCTCCCGGTTTAACCTTATACACTACCCCAGTCACTGGTGGTACCGAGACGAGTACTCCTGGCTTTACTTTTTGCCAATTAATACTCGGATTAGCCCACTTGACCGAATCAATGGAGACTCCAAACTTAGCGGCAATGGAAGATAGTGTATCTCCCTCCTTGACGTTGTACTCTGAAACTTGGTTCCAAGACTTTTCCGACTCCAGGGTCACAATTCCCGTTGAGTCAAGTGAGACTCCAATACTAGTTGCCGCAGAGACCGACTCTATCCGCTCGCTTTCACCCGCAAAACTTTGCTGGACAAACCGTGGGCCCAGGGTCACACCAAAAAATATCAAGGCCATCATCCCGGAGTGGAGGAAGGGTCGGGCATATTTCCCCCTCTTGTGATACAGTGCTCCCGTCAAGAGGTCTTTGCCTGCTTCAAACCGGAAAAATGCCCGATACGCATGTTTTGTTGTATATCGCCACAATTGAGCGGTAAACTCTCTAAATTCAGCTATTCCTGTCAAATCACTCATGCGGTAGCTATCCTACCAAATTAACTTGACTTCCTCAACCTCAAATCTATCCCTCTTTCAACATCGCCAAAAACTCTTTATTGGACTTGGACTTATTCAGTCGCTCCACCAGTACGCTCGTGCGCTCCTCGTCATTGAGCATGTCGAGCATCCGACGCATCACGACAATATTTTGATACTCCGCTCCCGAAAACAGGAGATCCTCTTTGCGAGTTCCTGATTTGTATACATCAATCGCCGGGAAGATCCGGCGTTCAGAGAGTCTCCGATCTAGTACCAATTCCATGTTCCCCGTACCCTTGAACTCTTCGTAAATGAGCTCATCCATCCGCGACCCGGTATCGACCAGTGCTGTGCCGATGATGGTCAGCGATCCTCCGTCTTCCATCTTACGCGCCGCCCCAAAAAATCTCTTGGGTGGGTACAGTGCCGCCGGGTCAAACCCACCCGACAAGGTTCGCCCACTCGTAGGGATCGCGAGGTTATACGCCCGTGCAAGTCGCGTAATCGAGTCGAGCAAGATCACTACGTCCTTCCCCTCCTCTACCAGTCGTTTAGCCCGCTCTAGGGCGATCTCTGCCACTCTCGTTTGATCTTCGGCCGGCTCATCAAAGTTACTGGCCGCGCACTCTCCGCGGATCTCACTGTCTTTTGTGACTGCCTCCAAATGCCGACGAATATCTGTCACCTCTTCCGGCCGCTCTCCGATGAGGACTGCCATCAGGTGAATCTCTGGATAGTTCTTAGCAATACCCGTCACCATATCTTTCATGATCGTGGTTTTTCCGGCCTTGGGCGGCGCCACAATCATTCCCCTCTGTCCACGTCCAATCGGAGCCACCAAATCAATCACTCGGTTTGACAAGGGTTGCGCTCCCATCTCGAGGCTAATACGCTGGATCGGATAAATCGGGGTCAAGTTGTGGAACTTAATGCGTTTGTGGGTCTCGCTAGGCGCCTTCCCATTTACTTTGGTTACCGTAACGAGCGCGTAATACCTTTCATTTTCCTTGGGTCTACGCGCCGTCCCTTCCACATAATCACCTGGTCGCAGTCCGAGTCTTCGCACCACCATACTAGATATATAGGTGTCTTTTTCACTCGGTGAAAAGTGTGGTCGCAAAACTCCATGCCCATCGGTCGAATCATCCAGGTATCCAGTAATACTCTCCACTTCTCCTAGATTTTGCGGCACATTGTAAGTAGGCCTGGGTGGGTAATTATTCATCGGTCGGGGCGCAAACTGCGGTCTTGGCGCTATGGGTTGTACCACCGGTGCCACGACTGGCACCACAACTGGCGCTATCACTTCTTCCGTTTTCTTAGCCTTAACTGGCATACCCACCTCCTATAAAAATATTTTGTCCAAACTTCCTAAATCCTAGATCGAAAATCTCAAATCAAATTCCTGGGAACAAGCCGTAGTATGACATCTCTACTTCAGTTCGTCAACTATCATCTGTGCCACACTCAATATTTTCAATTTCTGAAATTTGAGAATTTGAGAATTTGGGATTTTTGATTGTGCACTCACCGTATCCGTCACCACGATCTCATCTATCTCACTATTCTCGAGCCTTTCCTGCACACCTGGCACATAAAGATGATGTGTCAATCCTACCCGAATCGATCTTGCCCCAGCTTTTTTGAGTTCTTTAGTCGTTTGGAGCAGAGTTGATCCCGTAAAAACATTATCGTCCATCATTAATATATCTTTAGCTCGCACACTCCCACTCATCCCCACCACGCTCACCTTCCCGCTAGCCAAATCTCTCCTCTTATCCACGTATACAACTTCCACTCCCAACGCTTCCGCAAACTCGGTACTGGCCTTCACCGCCCCCGCGTCTGGCGCCACCACTACTCCCGCAAAGTTCACAAAGTACTCTCGTAGCAGTGGTTTGGCCGACAACTCCACGATTGGGATGTCAAAAAAACCCAGCGTCGAATGGTTATGCAAGTCAATGGTAACGATTTTTGCGATTTTTGCTGTTTGCAAAATCTGCGCCACCACCTTGCACGATAATGGCTCTCCCGAACGAAATACCTTGTCTTGTTTTGAATAACCCATCCATGGAATAACTGCTGTTATCTCTGTGGCTCCCTCCCGGTGGAGTGCATCACAAATTAAACATAGTTCGATCAAGTGTTCGTTTGTAGGGGTAGAAAGCGACTGTACCACCACTATCTGCTTTTCGATTTTCTTTTCTCTCACCCACACCCGCGTCTCCCCATTGGCAAACTGCGTGATGTCCATTAGTCCCAACTTGCTCCCCATCAACCCAGCAATTTTCTCCGCTAACCCTCTATTACTACTCCCACTAAATATCTGCATCAATCTATTGTATCGCATCGCCTATGCGAAGGAGGGTCTCACCTGCCCAATATTGGGGGATTATGAGCCTGCCCTATCTCACATATCCCCCAATATTAAGCACGTATTGTTTTTTCTCAACATCAAGTCGTTATAGGCCAAACCACTACCTGTAGTGTGTCATATATAGGTTTACACACAAGATGTAGCTTGACGGACTTCCTCGCAAGTGTTAAAGTTCCAGTACGCTAGTGTAGGCATTGAAACATCTACACTTCGTATTTGAACAAGAGCATTGCTACACGTGATCCCGTGCAAATGGAGAATCAGCGGTAGGAATGCTCTTTTCGTATCCTACCACCTCGAGTACAGATAGTCAACCTATAACTATTACACCCGCCTCACACGTATAACCCCATAATAAATATATCTCTGGATTTATCCAATATATTGGGATTGTGGATAACTAACTGAAAACTATCTCACTCACTTTTTTATGACTACTTCTTGAGTAAAACGTTGTATAACCCAGTTTTTTGGCCTCTTTGGCTCGTTTCTCGGCCCAACTCACTGTCCTAATCTCCCCCAGTAACCCCACCTCTCCGACCGCCACCGCATTCTTGGGCAACGGTTTCCCCCTCGTCGAGCTAGCTACCGCCAAACACACGGCCAAATCAACCGCCGGTTCCTTGACCGTCAGCCCTCCCGTCACTTTGATAAACACATCCTTGTTACCAATTGGTAGTCGACAATATTTTTGCAGGACCCCCAGTAGGATCATTACCCGCCGCACATCTACTCCCTGTGCTACTCGCCGTGGCACCGGGAGCTCGGAATCCACGACCAATGCCTGTACCTCTACCAGGACAGGTCTTGTTCCCTCCATCACTACCGCAACCGCCGACCCCACCGACCCCTCTTCTCGCTCCGCCAAAAACAGTTCACTCGGGTTTGCGACTTCTTCCATTCCCGACTCGACCATTTTAAACACTCCCACCTCATCCGTCGCCCCAAAACGATTTTTCTGTGTCCGCAATAGGCGTAGATCGTAATACCGATCTCCCGTCAGCTCCAGTACACAATCCACCATATGCTCAAGCACTTTGGGTCCTGCCATCTCTCCATCCTTAGTCACGTGTCCCACGAGCATCACTGGGACGTTTTTGGTTTTGGCAAAGCCAATGAGTCGCGCACTACACTCACGAATCTGTGAAATCGATCCCGATAGTCCCGATAACTCACTCGTATACAAAGTCTGTACCGAGTCGACAATCAGTAAGGATAAATCCAACTTTTCTACACTCGCAATAATGGCGTCTACATCCGTTTCTGGCAGCATCTGTAACCCAATTTGAGAATTTGTCATTTGTGACTTGTGATTCCCCGATTCAAGCAAGCGAGCAATGCGAAGCTTGACTTGAGAGGGTGACTCCTCTCCGCAGACATAGACCACCTTATCTAGGTTCAGGGCAAGTTGAGTAAGTAAAGTACTCTTACCAATTCCGGGTTCGCCTATCATCAAGCAAACCTCTCCCGGCACAATCCCACCTCCCAGCACTCGGTCCAGCTCTTCTATCCCCGTTTTCAGTCTCTCTCCCACTTTGGCATCAATCTCCTCCAATTTTTGCAGTTTCCCCCCCGATTTGCGAATTTGAGAATTTGTGATTTGGGATTTCTTGGAATACACAGTTTCTGTTAAAGTATTCCACTTCCCACACTCACCACACTGCCCCTGCCACTTAGGGAACTGGCTCCCACAGTTCTGACATTCAAATACGACCGAGCTTCTCATTCTCCTATTCTAACATTTACTCTTCTACCGCCGATAACAATGCCTTAAGTTGTTCCTCAACCGCCTTCCAATCCCCGTTGGCTCCGCGGATCTCTTCAAAGATCCACTGCAGGTCAACCAAGATCTGATCATCCTTCACTATCATTTTTGTCTTACTCATATGCCCCCTATACTTAATACTTAATACTTAATACCATATACTTATTTGTACCCCACCGGTACTTCTTTCAGCACTGGTCCCAGACTCATCCGCCTATGTTCTGGGTCCACATTTTCGACCAAGACCTCAATCGGTTCTCCGGTCTTGAGCTCTCCAAATGATCCCAGGCGTGAAACATGGATCAACCCGTCTACTCCTGGTTCAAAGTTCACAAATACACCAAATGGTGCCGCCCGTGATACCGTCCCCTTGACCGTAGTTCCCGCGCCATATTTCTCGGCGACCATACTCCACGGGTCACTTTGGAGTTGTTTAATCGAGAGATTTAGTTTCCCGGTCCCCTCTTCGACCCCCAGCACTTTTACCTCAACTTTATCTCCCACCTTGAGATACTTGTGGATATCCTCCACTTTTTCCCAGGAAATTTCCGAAATATGTACCAAACCCTCGATGGTGATCGTTTCTTTGCCTGCCACAACTGGCACCGCCACAAAAGCTCCAAATGACAATACTCCCGTGACAGATCCAGAGAAGGTATTACCCACCTTAACTTCCTTCAGCGCCGACTCACGTGAAGCCATTGCCCCCGCCTCCGATACATGTTTCTCGGAAAAGATCAGTCTGTTCTTCTCTCTATCCACCTCAATTGGCTTGACGTTAATCGTCTTCCCCACCAGTGCCTGTAAATTACCCTGGTAACTCACCCCAAACTGACTAGATGGGACAAATCCTCGCAGTCCCTGCCATCGCACAATCATCCCTCCCCGATTGAGCTCTACTGTTTTAACCTGCACTTCAGTCTCATTTTTGAGATAGTCCTCGAGCATTTTCCAAAGTTTGTCAAACATTGCCCGCTTGAGCGACAGCAATATTTGTCCTCGCTCGTTTTCATCCGAAGCTACATATACGTCAATCTCATCTCCCACCTTAATCGTCTCAATAAATTCTTTGGCAAAATCATATTCTCGCTCGCTTACTATCCCTTCCGTCTTGGCTCCAATATCTACTAGCACCATCTTGCGATTCACCGTCGTCACTAGTCCCTTGATGGTCTCGCCTTTCTTGGGTACCGACAGTTGGTACCCAGAGCTTGCAAGCAACTCTTCCATTGTAGTTGGCTCAACCACCTCTCCTTTCTTAGCACTTTTAACCTTTTTGTCTTTAATCATATTAAAAAATCTCCTTCCTTGAGATTTCCCTATTCTACCTCGAGAATCCAAAATCCACAACCTAATTAGCGATACCAGGTATCAACTCACTCGGCTCCACCAGGTACACATCCGTCGGAACTTGTGCCGCAATCACCAAATATCGCACTACCACAATCAAAGCCCCAATCCCGATAGCCACAAGCAACATCCCCAAAAACTGGTTATGCATGACCACTTGTTTCTTTTTCATTGACATTTTCCACTCACCACTTTTTGTCCGACCGGGCAACAAATCTTAACTGTCGGCTTGGACGCATTGCCCGTATAACATGATGTGCCATCATCCACTCCTGGCTGGTTGGTAGGAGCACAGAATAGGTATTGCTTTCCTCCTGATATTACTCGCACCACCTCTTCAATCCCATACTTACACGCTCCCTTATATGGAGCCGTCACACAGGGAACCCACTGCGTATTCTTACCCAATCTTTCCCCGCCAGCTGGGCAATACCTGCCTGCCAATCCGGGTGCACATTTGTGCATCCCATCTACATTAATATGCCCCTTGGGCACAGCCGTCCCCGTTGTATGTGTCGGGTCAGCCACCGAGAAACTACTGGTAATAGTCCGCTGATCATAAATCAAACCCGGTTGACAATTACAGGTCCGAAAAGCTCCTGCCCAACTAAACATACTCGCCGCAGTTGCCCTACACCCTTTTTCGGTCACCGCAGTAATATTTGTCCCATTCTCGGCGTTACACTTATCCAACAATTCCTGTGGCACAATCTTCCGTTGTGCCTGACACGATCCACCACTCGTTGGGGTACTCAACTGCATTGTCTTGCACTCTCCTTTTGTTTCATTTGTACTGCCACACACCGACAATCCCCCGTCTCTAGCTTTGGGGGCATCTATCAAATTAATCTCTATGTCACTCACCATCAGATCATCACTCTCATATTCGCTAAACATCCAAACTTTTGATTGCAGGTCATAATACTGCCAGACCATAGCCGCCACAGCCATCACCGTCATCACCACTATTCCCCCAAGCGCGAACCTATATAGTTTCATCCAGGGAGAAATTTTCGCCAACTTTGTTTTCTTCATATCTCAAACTCCTTTTTACTTATGTAGTAGACTCTACTATGAACGATTTTTTGTTCTATTGCAAGCCCCCTTTCGAGCTGATACTATTACTCTATTAACAATATTGAATAGAACAATCATGAAAAACAAACAGTCTTTTAATCGCAATCGTCAAATCGCAACAATCTCTTCCATTATCTTGGTTGGAGGTATCTTCTTTTCTCTCTCTCGTTACTCCCCCAATACGATTAATGTAGTCCAAGACTGTGCTCTATTCGAAGAAGAAATGTGCCAAGCAAGATCAGCCTGTGTCTGGTCTGGCAAATCATGCAAGAATGCTACTCCCAAGCCAAATTCTACTAACACGAATCCTTCCTCCAATAATACGAGCAAACCCAATAGACCTCTTTGTGATCGACTTTCATCTCTAGGTCTGTATTTGTGTCAACGACCATGTAATAACGTCTTGTTTTTCGATAAAAAAACTAGAAATATGAAGCATGGTGAGTCCATTTCGACAGGATACATCAAGGGAGGACAAGAAATCTTTAACTCATACGAAGGATCAGAAGAAAAAACAATATGTGATACGTATATTGATCAGACAATCACTTGTCTTGATGGTACTCCAAAAAACAGTATAAGAAAAACGCACGACTCATGTACAGATTATATCACTCCCTAATGATCCCACCTCCAACCACACATCCCCGCTCGTCATAAAACACCGCGCTCTGCCCCTCTGCTACCGCAAATATTGGCTCTACCGTCTCGACGATCATTCCACCCGTGACACTATGACACTTTGACACTGCCACTAGTTCCCCCAAATTCCTAACTCTCACCCACAATTTGCCCGCATCGACCGTCATCCCGAGCGTAGTCGAGGAATCTATCCAAAATTCTTTTCTCATCGCCTCCTCCCTCTCCCCCACTATCAACTGATTGTTGGCTTTATCTTTCCCGATTACATAAAGAGGTGGCATATTATTAGTATTGATCCCCAATTTGAGTCTTTGAGAATTTATGATTTGAGATTTTGAACTCCTCTCCCATCCCCCTCGCTGACCAATGGTATAAAACCACAGCCCTCGATGTGTCCCTATGTGGCACTGCGTTACTGTGTCACCGTGACACTGCATCACTACTTCCCCTGGCTTCTCTCCCAACTTCTGCCGCAAAAACTCGCCCACATCCAATTCCCCCATCATACACACCCCCATCGAATCTGGTTTGTCTGCCACCGGCAAATGCAACTCTCGCGCCTTCGCCCGCACCTCGCTCTTTAGCATATCTCCTAGGGGGAAAAGAATATTATTTAAATGATCTTGGGGTACCTGCCAGAGGAAATAGCTTTGGTCTTTTGTCAAATCTCTCGCTCTCGCTATGAGGGTCTCTCCCTTAAAGTTTGACTTTAAGGGTCCGACCCTTAAAGTAACTATCCTTGCATAATGCCCCGTAGCTACATAATCAAAACCATTTTTCCTTGCATAATCATAAAGAATGCCAAACTTCACTTCTCGGTTACACACGATATCTGGATTGGGTGTTCTCCCTGCTCGATATTCCGCCAGGAAATACTGGACCACTTTTTCCTTATATTTTTTTCTCAAATCTAAAGTCAGAAATCGGCAACCCAACTGCATTGCCACTTTTAGCGCATCTGCCTTGTCTTGATCAGTCCGGCATCCTGGCTCGTTATAACACTCGAGATATGCTCCATGAACTTCATACCCCTTCTCTATCAGCAGTGCTGCCGCCACCGACGAGTCCACTCCTCCGCTCATCCCCACTGCTACCCTCAGCTTCTTTTTCATGGCTACTCCACCACGACCGCAAACTGTTTCAAATCTCTTCTTCCCACAATCATTTTGGTTCGTAGTCGCGATCGATCCGCGATCGAGATCTGTGTTTTGATCTTTCTCCCCGCCATGATAAATGTTACTCCCACAATTTCTCGTTTCTTTCTCCCGAGCGCATTACGAAAATAATCATGATACAAAATATTCTCTGATTCTAAAAGTCCAAGTTCCTCTGCCAACACCCGATCGATACTTGATCCATCCGCCCCCGTATCTACCTTTGCCCTCACATTTTTTCTCTTTCCGTTCAAACCCACTACCTCCACCTCCTCAATTCCTCCAATCGTTTTTCTCCCCATTCCCCGCTCCGCCAGTTGAGGATCCGCAAACAACGCCTGTCCCACCCTTATCCCATGTTTAGCCGACACGATTTTTAACCCCTTGACCCGAGCCAACCGTTCTCGCAATCCCGCTCGATTAGCGATCTGAATCTTAAGTCCGGGCTGTGCATTAACTTCTAGGATCATCGGTACTGCTTTATCTTTATCAGGTTGCAGGACAATATCAACTGCCATATACCCTAGTCCTATCGCTTCGCTCGCTTCCACCGCGGTATTAAGGATCTCTTCCCACTGGGGAATCTGGATGTTCCCTAGTTTACGTCTAGTACCAGGGAAAAACTCAATTGGTTTGGCATGATGGATTCCATATGTCGTAATCCCCGTCGCAATATCGATTCCCGTCGCCGCCGCTCCCTGGAACAAGTTAGCTCTTCCCCCCGACTCTTCCGTAGGTAATCTAACATAACTCATGACCGGTACACGATTGTACACAATTACGCGAATGTCGGGCGTCCCATGATAACTATATTTTGCAAATACTGGGTGTACCCGCACTCGTTCCTCAATGTATGCAATATCTGGCATATCATCCATCGAGTAACGCCCCGCCAAGATATCTGCCATATGCAGGCGCAAGTCCTCGCTCCCCCACGTCTTGCCCTGCGAGTCTCTCCACTCCCC
>JAZDDW010000005.1:0-3363 GCA_043809365.1 bacterium | reverse complement strand
GTCCAAGAGCCATTTGGGAACGCGGTGCATGCAATGACAAAAGCGCGAGTAGAGGGAAATCGAGTGGTAATCTTTGGCATGGGGCCAACGGGACTGGCGGGAAGCGCAGTTGCGAAGGCACTGGGAGCGACAGAGGTCATTGGTATTGACCCAGTGGAGTACAGGAGAAATTTAGGGATGCAGATGGGGTGTGACAAGACGTATGCAGTTTTACCGAGAGAATATGACAACAGTTGCGAGATCGTGATTGATATGAGTGGATTCCCCCCAGCTATTGCTCGAGCATTCGAGGCCGTCAGAATTGGTGGCACTTTGATGGCATTTGGAATCCCCAAAACTATCATTGAAGTGGATTGGGGGAAATATTTGATTAATAAAGAGCTAACGATTTTGTCGGTATTTGGTCGTCATATCTGGGAAACTTGGGAGCAGACAACGGCACTTTTGAAGTCGGGTAAGATAAATTTGGATCCAATTATCACCCATCACTTCCCACTTGCCAAATTTGAAGAGGCGATGGCAATCATGAAATCTGGTCAAAGTGGCAAAATTGTCCTCACTCCGTGAGGGTGTAGTAAGTATTAAGTATTAGGTATTAAGTATGGAGGCAATAATATGAGACCATGGGAAGATCCTAGTTTAGTGATTCCAGATAAAAGAGTTGTTGAATCGCCACAAGGAGCGTGGATTGTGGTGAACGGGAAGAAAGTTTTGAATTTTTGCTCAAATAATTACCTAGGACTGGCGGGAGACCCGCGCATTGGCGAGGCCGCAATTGAAGCCATTAAGAAATACGGAGTGGGACCTGGCGCGGTACGGGCATTGTCGGGCAATACCAAGATGCACGAGGAGATCGAGAGTAGACTAGCGAAATTTAAACATACCGAAAGTGCGCTGGTGGTGCAGGGAGGATATATCGCCAATCTGGTGGCCATCCAAACCCTGATGACCAAAGAAGATGTTGTGGTGTCGGATGAGCTCAATCATGCCTCGATTATTGACGCGATCCGCCTGGCCGGCATCAAGAATAAGTACATTTACAAACATAATGATATGGCAGATTTAGAAGCCAAGCTTAAGGAAATTGGACAGACCGACAAACAGGTCCTGATCGTGAGCGACGGAGTGTTCTCGATGGACGGGGATATTGCTCCCCTGCCCCAAATCGTGGAGTTAGCAAAAAAATACAATGCAATCACGATGGTGGACGATGCACATGGCGAGGGAGTGCTGGGGAAAGGACGCGGGATTGTTGAACATTTTGGACTCCATGGACAGGTAGATATAGAGGTGGGGACGCTCTCGAAAGCTTTTGGGGTCGTGGGAGGGGTAATTGCGGGGAAGAAACAAGTCATCGACTATTTACGCACCAAAGCCAGACAATTTTTATTCTCGACTGGAATATCGATACCAGACGCGGCGGCGCTCGTGGCTGGCGTGGAAATACTCGAGAATTCGGATGAGCTCGTGACAAAATTGTGGGAGAACGGAGATTACCTCAAGAAGGAATTTAAAAAAGCAGGGTTTGATACGGGCATCTCGGAAACCCCGATTACCCCCGTGATGATTGGAGAGGAAAACAAAGCCATTCAATTCTCACGAGAACTATTTGAGGAGGGAGTATTTGCCACTCCCATCAAGTTCCCGATGGTGGCCATGGGGAAAGCGCGGATCAGGGTCATGCCTTCGGCCGCGCATACGCGACAAGATTTGGACATCGGAATTGCGGCGTTTGTAAAAGTCGGGAAAAAACTGGGAATAATTTAGCTTAACCTACTGCCACTTCGGAGAGCAAGACGCCCTCACAGATTAGCCCTCGGTTTTGGAACTCAAGATTGAGCTCGTCTTTAAGGGTTTTTTCGAGTGAGGCACGGGAGTTTTTGACAATGTTGGCTTCAACGGTCGAAAAAATGGCGGAAATTTTGCTACGGCTAAAGGGGCGGATCACTTTGCTGACAAAGTGTTCGCCGATGTTCTCCCAAAGTTCGGGAGCATTTTGCTTGTCAATGCGGAAGAGAATGGAGCCTTCGACGGTGACACCAACCCCGTCCTTGGTGGTGGATTTAATGGGTTCATCGCCCAAAGTTTCTTTGTTGTTGAGGTCGAAGCCTTTGTGGATGGTGTATTCGAGGACTTGAGCGTTAAAAAGCTTGGCGACCTGCCAAAAAGGAATTTTGAGATGGAGACCAGGACCATAGACGCTCTTTAAGACACCGCGACCGCGGTCGTAGATGCAGGCAATGTGGCCGGGGGGAACAGAGATAAAAAAGCCTCCTACCACTTCGTCAGCCAAGAAAGAAACCACAAGGTTATCGAACATAGGTAAATTGTATCACGTTGTGGGGTGGGATGGTGGAAAAATTTCCTTGACAAGTTGATCGATAGGGCGCTGATCATTTGGGTCTTGCCAAGCCCGTAAGATGGTGGTTACTTGTTGGGTAACTGTATCACTCATGGAGTGAGCGGCTGGGAGGGTGACGGGTTGAGCAACATTCTCGAGAAATCTGGTCCAGAGGAGGCTTGTGAGCATGTGTTTTGGCATCTGATCAAATCCACCATATGCCGTCGTGCTTAATAGCCCTTTACCCCAAGCCATTTCTCGGTTGTGTTCGTCATAAAAGATAAAGTGATGGAGGTCCATTGCGGTTTCAATATCTTCTTGATCTTCGGGGAGAACGAGCTGATGGCTCCAGGAGGGAGGAGTAAGTGCAAGCACATCAAGGATTTTGTCTGTTGTTTTATGAGTTATTGTAAATTGATTCACGCAATAATATCTAAGGGGGGCTGATTTATTATAAAACACTTCTGGAAGCGGAATCCGTTGGACAGGACTAGCTCCAATATCAGCACCGATGACTATTTTCCAACTCGCACTCTCGCCGGATTCTTTAAGGTCGAAGTCGGGCTGTAATTCATAAGAAGGTGGATATGGCATATAAGTAAAGTGGGGATGTTACAAGTCGATTTCTTTTGGTTGGTCACCTTGTTGCTCTTGTTGAGCAAAATGTTTTTCTAGATCATCTAGTGTTTTTTTCCAAGGGATCTTGATTTCATCACGATCCCAGTATGCTTCGTTGGTCGCATTAAACTGAAGTTGTTGAGGCAATTCAGCTTCTGAATTGAGAATCATACCTGCACCCATTCCTTTAGGCTCACTCATCATAGTTTGTGAGGCCTTCATTTCGGCGCGAATCCGGGCAAGATGTTGGGGTAATGCGGAAATTTGGCTAATGTAAACTAAACGTGTGGCTAAAACCCCTTCTTTTTCCCTTGTTATCCAGCCTTTTGTGTGATATTTTCTCTAGAATGCATTAAATACGGCTCGCCGACCATATACTATCGGGTGTCCCAAGTGCGCTTTTC
>JAZDDW010000004.1:0-8466 GCA_043809365.1 bacterium | reverse complement strand
GAGCGATGAGTATTTGGCGTATATGAATGACCAGAAGAGGGTGAGGAAAGTGTATAGAGACCTCTTTTTGGCAATGCAAAAAGAGAAAATCACAAATTTCTCCAATTCTCAAATTAATATTCTCTGTGTTAATTCGTACTCGTACGATAATGTGGACGCAGTCAAAGCTTGGATCGAGAAGCAGGGCTACAAAGAGGTGAAAGTACATTTTACCCACTACGATCCGCGGGCGGTGGAGTTACACCGGGAGCGAATCCGGGAACTGAAATTGGAGGAACACTTTTCTGCCTGGCAGGATGATTTGCGAGAGAGTCGGATCCAGAGCGAGAGTATGAAGATAGTTATTAATGACTTTCGCCTCAATTTTAACCAAGATGACCGCCAAAATCGAGCGATGATGAAGGAGACTTGGCGGGTGCTCCAGAAAGGGGGCGTAGCTTGGATGAGTTGCGTGGTGGATGGACGGTACGAGAATCCACGCTACGGGAAGGATCAGGAAAAAGCTCCTCAGAATGTTCGGCACCCGGGGCAGTTTCAGGCGGATGAACACTTGATCAGGCGGTGTTGGAGCGTACCGTATTACCGAGCTTTGTTTGCCAAAGCCGGATTTGCCCAGGTGCAAGAATTTGATATTGAAGAGGGGAAAAGGTGGGGTGGGGGGAGCGCAACGCTTACGGTTGATCCATGGAGCGGGCCGTACTACCGGAGGTGGAGGTTGGTTAAATAATATTGTCAGGTGGGGTGTCAGGGGGGAGTCAAGCGGGGGGAGGAAAAATATTTAAAATATAGAATATTATGAGTGGGGGAGTTGGTTGGCCTTCAGTCGAAAGTGTGTTGGCATTAACAGATCCAGGAGAGATGGTGGGATTTTGGCAGAAATGGTTTGATACAATGAAACAACGGGAGAACGGGGAGAGAATATATTTATTGCAAGAATTTCTGAATCAAATTGGAGCCTATTCTGACGAGGATATTGTCGCAGTAGAACGATGGTATAAGATATTAGTAAATAATGATGAAAAGGAAATGGTAGGTTTGCCAAAGTCATTTTTGGCTGGAGTAGCTAAAGGAGCTTAAGTCACGTTTTTGTCAGGATCGGGGTCAGGGGGGAGTCAAGCGAGGAGGGGGTAGAAAGTATAAACTTTTACACATGACTACTGAGTTACGGCAAATAATTTTAGGTTTTGTGAAAGAATCTCAATTGTCGATATCGATTGACGCTGAAACAGGTCCGGTATTTATGGGTTGGGTGATGAGGTTGATGGCTGATTCCAATGAAGTATGTAATATTGCACAATATGATGGTTGGAAAGCTAAAGATCTTATTTGGCAAAATTCAGAATTGTTGAGACGTGATTATAGTGAGCGGCAATTACAAATTGTGAATAAGCAGGTAGAGCCATATTTGCCGGCGTTGTTCGATTCGTTGAAGGCAAATTTCCCAAGAAAAAATAGTTAGTGAGAATTACGGGGAAATGGAATAGGCAAAGGGGGGAGTAATTTTGTCAGGTTGGGGGGGTCAGGAGGGAGGGGCGAGTGGGGGCGAGAATTGTGGGGAGGGTTGTGAGGGCAGTTTCCACTGGGAGGATGGTAATGTTGTTGAGATACACAACTCCAAATTTGGGATAATTGCGGGAATACAATCCTGTAAATTTGACAAATTACGGGAATAATGTTAGATTGACTCTATGCAAATAAAGCGGAAATTGGAAAATCAAATAATTGATGAACTCAAGAAGCAATCACATCAGGTGGTGGTATTGTATGGAGCAAGACGAGTAGGAAAGACGGTGTTGATGAAAAAAATTGTCTCCCAGTTGCACCAACCGACCAAAATACTGTTGTGTGATGATCCAGACATACAAAGACAATTGTCGGGAATCGGTCTGACGGCTTTAAAAAAAATTGTTGGAGCCAATATATTGATGGTGTTGGATGAGGCACAAAGGGTTGGTAATATTGGGTCAGTACTAAAATTATTGGCTGATTATGTACCTGGTACGCGAGTGTTGGTGACTGGATCATCGAGCTTGGATCTGGCAAATACCATCACCGAACCATTGACGGGTCGCAAAAAAACGTTTTTGTTGTATCCGGTGGCATACAATGAAATCACGAAAAATGAGGAACAACCATCAGAGTCGCAGGTAGATGAGTGGTTGCGATACGGCATGTACCCAGCAGTTTTATCCCTCAATGACGAAGGAGAAAAACAGGATTACTTGCGCGAACTAACGAGAGATTACTTGTACAAGGATACATTGCATTTTTTGGGTGAGAAAAATAGCGAGGCGGTACGGAAACTGTTGATCGCGCTGGCTCTGCAGATTGGGCAAGAAGTGTCGTATACCGAACTTGGGATGACGGTGGGGATGGATCCTAAGACGGTGGTGAAATATATCGAGCTGTTGGAGCAGAGCTTTATCCTAGTACGACTGATCGCGTTTGCTAGGAATTTGCGGACAGAACTGAAAAAAACAAGGAAAATATATTTTTATGATGTAGGGATTCGCAATGCGATACTAGACAATTTTGGTGTATTTGAAAAGAGAAATGATCTGGGACAGGTGTGGGAGAACTGGATTATCATGGAGCGAATGAAGCGAGATGGCTATATTCGAGAGCACAAAAATTACTATTTTTGGCGGACACATGAACAGAAAGAAGTAGATTTGATTGAGGAAAAAGATGGGGGGTTGACTGCGATAGAGATCAAGTGGCAAACGAAGGGGGAGAGCAAGCACCAGAGGGAGTTTGGTAAGATTTATCCAGGGACTAAGCTGGCTGTGGTGGATAGGGGGAATTTTGACGAGTTTTTGAAGTAGTTGATTTTTGCCAGGTGGAGTGAGGGGGCGAGAGGATGGTAGAGAGTGATTTGAGACCTATTTCCACTGGGAGGTGTCAAGCACGGAAATGGAATTATCCAAAAATATTGAATTGGGGGTGGTGAATTTGCTAGGCTTTGGGGCTGGAGAAATTAGAATAGGCAGGCGGGGTGCGTATTTTGAAGAGTGATTTGAGCGAGTTTGTAACCTGGGAGAACAAGTTTGAGCGGGATAAAATCGGGGCGGAATTTGACTTCGTAGCCTAGATGTTTGGAGGGAATCAGGAAATCTATTTCCTGGTTGCGATTGCGATAAAAGGTGACTTGCTCGCCCCGGGAGAGCATTTGTTCGAGAATATAACTTTCGACAGCAAAACCTGTGGCAGTAGAAGGATCTAATACTGCATCGAGGAGTGCAAAACTAGAATTGACATAGATTTTTTTGCTGGCGTTGAGTTTGATCAGGGGATTTTGTGTATTGTAAACGGGGTAAATGAGCCCCATAAGCTCGAGAATGTTAAAATATTCGGTTAGAGTGGGGTGAGTGACTTGGAGAAGGCTTGCTAGCTTGTTGAGTGAGATGAGGCTACCATTGTGAGTTTGGAGATATTTGAAAAGAGCGGTCATGACTAATGGTTTGTGAATTTTGAAATAAGCAAAAACATCGAGATTGAGCGATTGATTGAGGATGTTCTTTAGATAACTTTTGCATTGTTCGAGTGATAAGCCAATAAGTTCTGGGAATCTACCAAGCGCGAGAAAGGTGCGGAAGTGAGAGTTGAGGATAGTGAGCTCGTGAGCCTTTTTGAACTGATCTGTTTCGGTTTGACAAGTGGTCAATATCTGAAGATCAGAGGGCGTCGCAAGGGAGAGGTATTCTTTGAATGAGAGCGGATAAAGCGGGTAGGCAAAAAACCTCCCTGCAAGACTATCTTGCATCTTGTTTTTGTAGGATAGGCTCAAGGAACCGGTGAGGAAAATTTTGACATTTGTGGCATTGTCGTAAATGGTCTTGATGGTGGTTTCGTAATTTTTGACGTATTGAATTTCATCAAAAAGTAAATAAGTGGGGAGTCTGGGGTCGGCTACGGAAGTACGGAAAAAGTCGTAAATATTCCAGATATCATCACTGTTTTGCCCAGGTTCGAATTCGTAAAACAGAATTTGGCGGGGAACAACGTGTTTTTCTTTGATGAGGGAGGCAAGAATTTGTTTGAGGATGATGGATTTGCCGATTCTGCGAGGACCAGTGATGATGGCGGCCAACTTGGTATCTATGTCTGTCCAGATTTTTTGATAAATGTCGCGGCGGAAAAGGGGAACGTCGACAAGAGTTTCATGCCAGTGCTTGTTTTGAAATTCAATCCTAGTGTTGGTGGTCATATAACAAAGTTATATAGTAAGTATGTAAATATGTCAACAAAGTTATATATGTGTCAAATTGTGTTGAATAGGGATGGCTAATTTGCTAGGCTTATGGGGTGGAGAGAACTCGCGAGTTTATAAAAAGGTTTTGGATGTTTGGGGTAGTGGGTTTGGCGGGGATAGGAATTTTGATATATGGACTATGGGGGGTGATAATTCCAGAGCGGGCGAGGGTGGAGATCATTAAAAGTGACACAGTGACACAGTGTCAAGGAGAGCAGTGTGGACAGATAGTAATTGATGTGGCGGGGGCAGTGGAGCGCCCAGGGGTGTATAAATTGCCAGGGGGATCAAGGATCGGGGATGTACTGGTGGTGGCGGGGGGACTCTCGGCTACAGCTGACCGAGAGTGGGTGGCGGCAACATTAAATCTGGCTGAACCAGTCAAGGATGGTGGGAAGATTTATATACCGACAAATACTGAAAGGGAGACACCCTCGCAGAATATTAGCGAGGGAGTCACCCTCGGGAGCAAAACTGCAAAATTGATCAATATCAATACGGCGGACATGGGGGAGCTGGATAGTTTGGTGGGGATAGGGGAGGTGAGGGCACGAGCAATCATCGCCAATCGGCCGTATGGGAGTACAGAAGAACTGGTGAGCAAAGCCAAGATTCCGACTAGTGTGTATGACAAAATTAAGGATAGTATTAGCATTTATTAGTGTCATAGCTTTGCGTTGGTACACATATCCCAGCCCACTACCCCCAACTTGGACAAGTGAGTCAAGGGTCAGATTTACCGCGACGATATTGGAACAACCCGAACAAACTGATTCACAAACGATCATCCGCAAAAGTATTTGGTATATCCCAGTAAAGGGTTATGCGGAGATTATACCTGGTAGCCGCGTGGCTTTTGTTGGCAAAGTAGAGCCAAAAGTGCTAGGAGGAAAGGTGGTGAGAATAATCATGAAGGATCCGACTTTTGAGGTGGTGCGAGCGAGGGAAGCGACCTTATTAAAGATGGTAGAGTGGATAATGATTACCCTCGGAGAGTGGAGGGAGAAATGGGTGAGTATTCTGGAAAAAACTCTGCCGGAACCCATGTCCAGCTTGGCTGCGGGAATACTCCTGGGAGTCAAGGGCCAGATGCCCACGGAATTTTATCAACAGTTGGTCAATACAGGGACCTTGCACGTGATTGCGGCGAGCGGATTTAATGTGATGATTGTGGCGAGCGTGCTAATGAGAGTGGTTTTGAAGTTTGCTCGAAGGGAATTGGCAATAGGTTGGGGAGTAAGTGGGATTTGGATATATGTGTTGTTGTCTGGAGCGGGGGCGTCGGTGGTGAGGGCAGGGATTATGGGGAGCCTAACTTTGATAGCGTATTATTTTGGGAGGCCAGCCGAAGCAAAGAGGCTGTTGTGGGTGACGGCGGGGGTGATGCTCATGGCGGAGCCAATGATGCTGGTGAACGTGGGGTTTCAGCTATCTGTGGCGGCGACGGCGGGACTGCTGTATTTGGAACCAATAATGAGAAGTAGATTTAAGATTATGGATTTAAGATTTAAGTATCTCCAGGGAATATTGGCAAATTACCTTTACCCAACGCTAGCGGCCACGATAGCGACACTGCCAATCATTTGGTGGCATTTTGGGAGAATTGCTTGGATTTCGCCGCTGGTCAACACTTTAATCTTACCGATAGTACCACTAATAATGGGAATGAGCGCCTTGGTACTCTTGGGGGGACAAGTGGTGGCCTGGTTGGCGTATGTTCCACTAGCTTATGTTGTTTGGGTGATAAGATTGTGGGGATGAAAAAGAAAATTTCTTATCTGGTGGGATTAATTTTGGGATTTTTGATCTTGCTGGTGGCGCAGATGCCTGATACAAAAGCAAAAATGGTGGTGTGTGATGTGGGACAGGGGGAGGCAATATTGTTTATCAAAGGTAGTACACAAGTACTTATTGATGGAGGTCCTAGTAGTGAGAAAATATTGTCTTGTCTGGAGGAATACGTGCCATTTTATGACCGAACAATCGAGCTTATAGTATTGACCAATACTGACTTTGACCATATCAATGGTTTGAGCGCTGTCATAGATAGATATCAAGTGATCCAGTTTGTGACGGCTGATGGAGTACATAGTAGTGTGGGACTGGATAAATTTATCGAGAAGTTGATGATAAACAAGATTGTGGTTCATGCAGTTGAGCGAGGGGATAGGGTGATAGTACAAACCAAGCAAGGATTGGATAAACTTGAGTTTAGAGTGTTATGGCCATCAGAAGTGATTGAACAATATGTGGCGGTGTTTAGTGACCAAATGCAAAATGATGAGCGTAAGCGAATACTGGGTGCGAGTGCTAAACGGGGTGATCTCAACGAGCGGAGTGTTGCATTACTCTTACTAGAGGATAATCAGACAATTCTCCTCATGGGGGACGCTGGAGACCAGGCAGAAAAAGAAATGGTAAAGTCGGGTGATTTACCCGATGCAGACATACTCAAAGTAGGTCATCATGGATCAAAATACGCGAGCACGCTGGAATTTTTGGAGAAGGTAAGGCCAGAATTGGCCGTGATCTCGGTAGGGGCCAAAAACACCTATGGTCATCCCACAAAGGAAACTCTGGAGCAATTATCAAAGATCGGAGCAGTTGTGAGACGCACCGATTTGGAAGGAACGATAGAAATCGTACTTTAAGGGAGAGACCCTTAAAGTCATTCGAGGGTGAGTGCGGGAGTGTCTTCTAGTTCGGAGGGGGATTCTTCGACAAAATTTTGATAGGAGTTGTGAAGATTGGTTTTGGAGAAATAGGTGAGAACATTTTCGGAGTGGATCCAATTTTGATGAATAATGCCCAAATAATTGCGATAACTGGAATAGGGATATTCGGAGAGATTTTTTGCGAACTCCAGGGGATTGCGGTGAATATATTTGGTGAGATACAGAAACTGCTGTTCCTGTGATATTAGAACAGCTTTGTAAACACCTTGGAAAAGTGAACCTACTCGGGCGTATTTTTTGTTGAAATACATAGAGTATTTGGTGGAGAGGGAGCGCATAAAATTGGTCATGGACATCTTGTCCGTTTGGCGGATGCAGAGGTGAAAGTGATTGGGCATGAGGCAATAGGCAACGAGATCGATTTTCCCGGTGTGATTTTTGGGTTGTTGGGAGGGAAAATAGACGTAAGTTTTTTCACCTTTTGTTACTTTAAGGGTCGGACCCTTAAAGTGCTTGGGGATGGGAGAAAGGTAAAATTTAAGATCAGCGAGGAAGGTAACATAGTCGTCGTGATCCTCGAAAATGGGGCATTTGGCGACACCACGGTTGTAAATGTGGTAGTAGCTGTCGTCAACATAAATTTTGACTCTATTTTTAGCGGGCATTAGTTAAAATATAGCATATTGGAAAACTTTAAGGGTCGGACCCTTAAAGTGGGGGGGTGGCGCTCTCGGTGGCGGTGGCTCCAAGGAGTCGGGAGAGGTCGGATTCGCTGGTCGTGGTTTTGGCATGGGGAGCATCGAGGGCAAGCCAGGAGTAGGTAAAGTCGGTGGGGGCGGGAGCATCAAGGAGGAGAGTAAAGCCAGTTGAAGAAAGGTTGGTAGCGGTGACTTGACGGCCCTCTTGGAGAGAGGCAGAGTCGGTGGTTGTGGCAGTCTGGAGTTGGTAGGTCAGGATGGGGGGAGCACTAAAGGGAGTGGGGAAGGTGACGGTAACTTGGTCAGTGGCGACGGGGATGGTGATTTGACCTTGCATATCGGGATCGGCAAAGGTAACACGACCGTTAAAGGTAACTTCCCCATTAAAGGCTAGAGCTTTGGGAGTAGCAAGGAGAGAAGCGAGATCTAGTTTCTTGTACAGTCCATGGACTGCTCCATCAGACATGATACTTTCGACGTAGGGGAGGAGAGTGTCACCCACCGAGAGACCGGCTGATTCAAAGTTGGGGATCTGGAAACCTGCAGTCTTGGCGATGTAGTTCCAGGCTCCGTCATTTCTTATGTATAACCGATCATTGGTACTATCCCACCCTATAAGGCCATTGACCGGAGAGGTAAAGTCAGCGTCAGAGATCGTCCCAGCTTTGACGTAGGTAGCTACACCACTTAAGGTACCGTTGATTAACCCTTGGACATTTAAGCCAGTTACCCCAGTATTACTATTTAGCACATACATGGTTTGGGAGGTTCCCACTCCTACCTGCAAGTGCAGTTCGTCCACATACACCGTCTTCCCAGCTTTCACCCTGACTCCATAGTT
>JAZDDW010000003.1:0-56576 GCA_043809365.1 bacterium | reverse complement strand
GGAAGGAAGATTTGCTCGGCGAAGGAATAATGAGGGAGCTCACAAAGGACACCCTCGCAGTTGGTTGGCAGCTTGAGGGTATCAAAGTATTTTTGCCGCAGAAGAACCTTCAGGGTCCGACCCTGTAGGTGGTGAGGCAGGTACTTGAGGACGTTGGTGGTGTATCTGCCAAGACCAGTATGCTCACTCCCGTAAAACCGTGCATCAATAGCAATATTCATAGTGAAAGTATACCTTATGAACCCCGAGGGTTGTAAGTTACGCCAGGGTCACACGGCGGAAGTACATAAGGCGAATCCCGAGGTGGACGAGCCAGGTGATGAAGAAGGGGTATTTTTGCTTATAGTGTTTGTCGTAAAACAAACGCATGGCCTGAATCGACCAGCCCTTGACATGGCGGATGGTTTCTTTTTTGGCGGTGGTGACCTTGGCGCTTTGCTTGCTCATCCCGGTGGAGACACCCTTGTAGTGCAGTACGGTAACTTGGGGATAGTAGAGATTGCGATAGCCAGCCTCATGGAGGCGATAGCAGAAATCCAAATCTTCACCGTATAGGGGGAAGTCTTCGTCCCACCAGCCAACTTGCTCCCCGACTGATCGACGCATGAGCATAAACATCCCGCCGACCGCATCAATTTCATGCTCCTCTGTATACCCCAAGTACCTCTTGGTATATTGATTAAAGAGTGGGATGTTGGGGAACAACTTGGAGAAACCAAAAAAATGGGTCAGGGCTGCCCAAGGAGTGGGGAAACCACGATGACAAGTTTCATCGATCCCGCCGGTGAGGACGAGATTGACTCGGGCAGTCAAGGCTCCGATTGTCTCATCGCTCCAGATTTTGTCGTAGCAGCGCTTGAGATCGTTGGGTTTCGTAAAACTGGCATCGGGATTGAGGAAGAGGATCGTATCAGCGTGGGCGGCAGGCAAGCCTGCATTATTCCCGGAAGAAAAACCGATGGAGGTATCGCGCCCTACCCATTTCACACTCGGGAATTTTTTGCTCACCATGGCATGGGAGGAATCAGTCGAGTTATTGTCGACTACAATAGTTTCAATTTGGAGACCTTTTTGTGAGAGGACTGATTTGAGGGTTTGCCGCAAGAATTCTTTGGCATTGTAGTTGAGAATAATAATACTGATTAATGGTCGATGGTCGATGGTCGATGGTCGATGATTTGGTTTCATGATTTAAACTCTTTATAGACTTTGTCCAAGTCCTTGGCGATGATATCCCAGCTATAGCCGCGACGTACAATAGCCTCCCCTGCCCTACTTAACTTGAGCTGCAGTGATCGGTCTGTGAGGAGCGTAACGGCAGCATCTGCCAGGCCAGAGGAAGTATCGGCGATGAGCACTTCTTGACCGTTTTGCAGATCAAGTCCTTCGACAGCCAGCGTGGTAGCCACAACTGGAGTTCCGGTAATCATGGCTTCCAAGACCTTGTACCTAGTTCCCTTGCCACTCCTGATGGGGGCAAGGAGGATGTGAGAGGAAGCGAAGGCGTCTCTGATATCATCGATGCCACCCAAAACCTCGATACTCTTGTCTTCCCCGTAAGCTTGAATTTTGGCGGTTGGGGAGAAACCTACGATTTTGAGCTTGGCCATCGGGAGTCGATTCAAAATAAGAGGCCAGATTTTGTGCACAATTTCTTCTACAGCTTCGATATTGGGAAGCCACTTGAAAGTCCCGACAAAGAGCACGGTGGGGTCAACAGGCAAGCGTTTTTTGACTTCAGAGAAAAATTTAAGATCGACTCCATTGGCGACCACGCTCGTACTCGTGGACTCACCCAGTTCGCGTTCGATAAAGGTTTTGTCTTCCTCCGACATGGTGATCAATTTGTCGGCTTTGCGCCAGAAATAACGCTCCCAATACTTTATTTTCATCACATCGATTGCCAAGATGGGGCGAAGAATTAGATTGGACTTTTTCATATAATCTTGATACCCCAGGTACTCGATAGTTTGCTCGGCTAAGATGATGGGGACTAGGGTGCCTGGAATATTGGGCATCATGTAAAAGGTCTCGGCGTGGATGAGATCGTAACGCGAGCGAGCCAACTCGGCTTGGACAGAGCGTTTCATGCCGAGGGGGAGGTTTCGAGTTACCACAAAAGGATATGGAGAAAAGCCGGCCAGTAGGATGTTGCGAAGCACAAAGGGGTTTTTGGTACGTTTGAAGAACTCTATGTGGCGACAATATTTCTTCAATTCGGACAGGTACTGCCTCTCACTATCGTCTTTGATGAGCGCAAACAAGGTGATGTCATGATGAAGAGATAAATGTTTGAGGAGATTGTAGGTGCGGATCTGGCCACCGGAGACAAGTGGGTACGGAAGATATGGTGTAAGCATGAGGACTTTCATAGTAGTTGAAAGTCATAACGTCGTAAAGTCATAAAGTTATGGTACCAGTTGGATAATAGAGTAGGTGTCGTTTTCAAATAGGAGCGTGTATTTGTTCTTAAGTTCTTGATATTCACCGTCGCGACTAGTTGTCACATAGTAAGTGGCACCATTTGCCATCCGCTCCTCGATATTGCCGCCGATAGGCCAGCCGTTGCGGTTGGTTTGATAAAGGAAAGCAGGATCGCCCTGATAGGGCGCAATCACCACCGCATCCTCTGGCAAGAGTTGATCTACCGCCTGACCCGCGGCAACAATCGCTGGATTGTTAATGTTAAAGTATCCGCGCACTTCAAACCAACCGAAGGCGAGGGAGATGATTAAGAGCGAGAGAGCGAGAGAGCTGTTGAGCCATCGTGAGAAACGAGTTTTTGCATGATTAATGAGGTTGGTAGCTCCAATCACACAAAGAACTACGCCAGGGGCAACAATCGGTAATTGGTAGTAATCATGATTGACATTACCTTTAGCAAAAATTGTAAAGTAGAGAAAGATGGCAAGCGTCCAGACGAAAAAAAGAGAAGTATTCTTCTTAAGATGAGCGGTAAATAGGCCTACCATAAACAGAACAAATCCCCCGGTAGCAAAGACCAGTCGGTTCAAGCGATCAAAGATGAGCCAACGGAAGAAGGCGCCGGTAAAGCGGATTTTGTCCCCGTTCAGTAACCAGCCGGTCGCAAATGATCCCTCTGGGTGCAGGCTCAAATGATAACGCCAGAGGACGAGAGGCAGAATAGCGCCAAGGACAAGGAGGTAGGTACTGATGTGGCGGAAAACTTCGAGTCCACGATTGCGGATGACCCAATAGACCATGGGGAGTGCCATAAAGATTGCATAAGGCTTGACTAGGGTTGCCAGGGCAAAGGTAACCATCATCAAGATTCCATCTGAGAGTTTGCGCGAGGCAGTCCAAGAAACAGTGTAATAGAGAGTGATAATCGAGAGTGCCGCAAAAGTGGGATCGGGCATGAATACCCTGTTGTAATAAATGTTAAAGGGGAGCAAGGAGTAATAGAGTAACGAAGTAATGGCGGTGGGGAAGCCGAGTAACTTTTGGACTAAGAGAAAGAGGTAGAGTGCCCCGAGGGCAGAGACCGCGATACTAACGAGACGTCCGTAAACATGGTTAATACCGACATATTGGTAGATGAGAGCAACAGTTGCATTGTAGAGCGGAAATTCGTTCATAAAATAACGATGGGGATTGGGGAGCTGGGTAGGAGAGAGAGACCAAAGCGAATCAGACTGGGGATAGAGCAAGTTAAATCTCTCTTGAATAAAATTACGAGCCACGGCCGCCGTGTCAGCTTGACGCCAACTGTGCCAATCAGCTAGGGGAGTATTGAGCCGATAAGTTCTGACCCAAATAAATAGACCCAGGATGAGAACGAGACTAAGTAGCTTCGTCATGAGGCCTCAATTCGTTGGCACGCACCACAAGCGCGCACATCATCCAGAACAGATAGGCGATCTTACTGGATTCAAAGACATCGATATATGTAGCGTTGACCAAGAGACTAATGACAACTCCGATCATCGCTAACCCGAAAAAGCTAAAGTGTTTTTCCCGTGGATCGTGAGCGAGACGGTACCCGTAGAAGGCTACAAGAAGAGGAATCGCGAGGAAGGTAAGGGTTCCTAGTAGTCCGGTCTCCCCGAGCATGCGCAAGTAATCGTTGTCGGTAGATTCGGCCTGGGTAAATTCTTCGTTCTCCACTTTAGTAAGCGTGGAATACCCGGAACCAAGTAAGGGATTACGCCAGAAGGCGTCTCTGGCTCTTGGCCAAAGAGCATCAAGTCTAATCGCTACAGAGAGTCCATATTTGAGAGCGTTGGGGGAGTAACCGGAGCCAGGGGAAGGCGAAGGAGCATTTTGCAAAGCTTCTTGCTCTTTACGGAAGGCATCTTCGGCCAAGGAGACGTCAGGTGGGAGTGGGGGAGTGGTAGAGGGAGGGGCGTCAGAGAGGGCGGCTACTTTTTCAATTTCGTCAGTAGAGAGCGAGTTGGGTGGAGGGGTGGCGAGACTGGAATTTAATTTTTGACGCATGGCTAATAATTTGTCGCCATAGGAACTTAGGGAAGAGCTAAAGAGAGAAAGGGGGTTCTCTATCCACTCTCTTTTGATTGGGGTTACTTGGGTAATATCATGAATAATGAGATCTGGATTGCGGATAACCTGGAAAAATCGATCTGACAAATCTCCCATGGTGAGCATGATGGCAAAACTAACTACCATGACTCCCAGCCAGCGCCAAAAGACATGTATTTTTGTTGGGAGTTGACGCAGTATCAGGGCCACAACGGAGATCCCCACGAGATAACCGATAAAGGAGGTGCGCGAAGCGGTTAAGATGAGCGACCAGTAAACCGCGAGACCAAAGCCAATGATTAAGACGTTGGACCACCATTTTTTATTGGTCCAGATATAAGCCACAATCAGGGAAAGGGACATCATGAGATAGGCGGCATAGTCGTAGTGACCGGCAAAGGTACTCATGACGCGTGAGTTAGCGGTCAAATAAAGTCGTGCCCCCTTGCTGAACTCGCGGTTCATGGTGGAGAAAGCTGGCCACAAGAAATATTTTTGGCCATAACCATAGATCACCACGGCAAGGAGAGTAATGCCACTGATTTTGAGGAGAGTCAAGATGTCTTTCCGAGTACGGATGGCGGAGTAGGCGATGAAGAAGAGAGAAAAATACTCGACCCGACGGAAAAAATGCAAGTAGAGTTTAAAGATGTGTTGCTGTATGAGGGGAACGGTGTGGGTGATAAACAGAGCACTAAGAGTAGAGAGAAAACCAAACACAAGGTAGGCAACGATAAATTTGGCGACAATATTCTTGGGGAAAGTGATTTTACGGCGCAAGAGTTGGACAAGATATACAAGAAAAGTGAACAAGACCAAGATATCTTCGAGGCGCAGTCGGACAATATAGCCCTCCATGAGATCGGCTAGAGGAAGCTTGGGGTAAGCAGGGATTACAATAAGTAAGACGCCGGATAAGATGAGGAGAAGATTTATTTTCATTTTGCCTTTCTAAAAAACTTTTTGTATTCTACTAGCGTACCACGATGGCTGGGAATAATGCTAAATAACACAATGCGCATAATCACGCCAGTATTGATGACAAACTTGATAAACCACAATAGATTTGGGTAATGTTTCTGATATAGGTATTCTATCCCCCGGAGTTCGCAAGTGAGGCGATAGGCATGGGCTTTTTTGGTACTAACTCCTTTGACGTGAACTACTTGGGTTTTTGTAGTAAACAATACTTTTTTATGCAGACTCTCATACAATCTTTGGTATAGTTCAACCTCTTCCGCATACATAAATATTTGTTCGTCAAACCCATGAGCGGCGAGGAATTCGTCTTTGCGAAAGATGATACAGGCTCCCATAAGCCAATCTGGATAGTGATCCCTTTTGTGCCAAGTCAAATCAAAAACGTGATACGGAGTAGAAAAAAGCTTTTTGACGAGAGGTAGTTTGTCTAACCACCACATCCAAGCCATGACTCTCAAGGGAGTGGGGAGATAGCCAGCGGAAGCTTGTATTGAGCCATCCAAGTAACGAAGTTGGGGGCCTACCGAGACAACGTCTGGCCTATGATCCATAAGGTCGACCATAGTGCGAAGCGAGTCGGGAGAGAGGAAGGCGTCAGAATTGAGCAGTAAGAGATATTTGCCTTGGGCAATACTTGCCCCCTGATTGTTACCCCCACCAAAACCGCGATTGTCTGTGTTTATGATCAGTTTGACCTGGGGTAGATTCGCCTTGAGATAAGCGACTGTGTCGTCGGCGGAGTGATTGTCAACGACGATGACTTCGATCTCTCCCTTTTTAAAACCACGACTAGCGTAGGCACTTTTGATGCTTTTGATCGTCAGCTTTCTTGTATTAAAGCTAACTATTATTACGGACACTAGTGGCTTCATTGGAAGAGTTTGAACCTACCTAGTTGGTAATGGGGATTCTGGAGAGCACGTTCACCGATCACTTTGGCTGGCACGCCACCTACAATTGAGCTTGGAGCAACGTCCTTGGTAACGACAGCGCCGGCTCCAACCACAGCAAGATCGCCGATCGTGACTCCTGGCAGAATAATGGCGCGAGGACCAATAAAAACATAGTTACCGATCTTAACTGGAGCAGAGACAGCGGTAAATTCGGGAGAGCTTAGATCATGTTCACTACTGTAGATCATCACTTCGGAAGCGATATCGGTGTGATTACCGATCTTAACTTGGTCTCGACCATCGATAAAACATGAGTAGCCAATGATGGTCCCCTCCCCTATCTGAATATTGCGAGGATCAAAAACGCGAACACCTGTGTGGAGAGTGCTGTCTCGACCCAGGGCGAGACCGGATAAGCGCCAGATCCAGTTGCGGAGAAAGTGGAGAGGGATCCAGGTGGTCAAATGGAGGAACATGAGCCCAAAGTCAAGGAAATAACTCTCGAACCTGGCGGTGATTTTGTGGATCCCCTCTTCCCAGGTCATACTTTTACCGTGTTTGTCATGAAGTGGGAAGTGCATAGAGCTATTGTAGCAGAATAGAGAGCGTTTCCTCTGCACACTTCTCCCAAGAGAAATGCTTGGCGCGGGCGAGACTTTTTTTGACCCAGGTGGAACGGTCTTTTTTGATTTCGAGGATGGCGCGGGCAATATCGGCGGGGTCGGCGGGGTTAAAAAGTAAGCCCGCATTGCCCACTACCTCAGGGAGAGAAGAGTTATTGGCCACCGCCACCGGGGCGCCGCAAGCCATAGCCTCGATGGCTGGCACGCCAAATCCCTCGTAAAATGAGGGCAGGACATAGACATCTGCATAAGTGTAGAGGGCTTTGCGAGTGCTATCGCTCACATAGCCGGTGAGCACAATATCTTGGGCTTCTGGTGAGTTTTTGATGACTGAAAGTGTCTCATCAGCCAGCCAGCCAACTCGCCCGGCAATGACCAGTTTTCCCTTGTAACCAGACTGACGGAGCAAATGGAAAGCTTGGACTAGTTTGAGAGCATTTTTACGAGGCTGAATGGTACCGAGGAAAAGAATGTAGGATTTTGGATTTAAGAGATATGATTTAAGAATCTTAGTATCGGCTTTATCCGTGATGTTGAAAACGTTGGAGTCGTAACCGTTGTGAACCACGGTGATTTTGTCTTTTGGAAGGTCGTAAAGCTTGACTAGATCATGCTTGGTCGCGGCGGAGACCGCAATGACTTTGGTTGCCTGCTTGGTAGCAACGCGAGTCCAGGTTTTGAGTTTGTACAAGTCACTGGGCAGGAATAGCTCGGGGAAGTATTCGTAGGCTAGGTCGTGAATGGTGACTACGCTTTGACACCCCGTATAAACCGGCATGTAGTGGGCGGGTGACCAGAAAATATCATTTTGGGAGTGAGTTAATAAGTAAAACGGTAAACCGAAACGAAGCCAACCCCGAAAGGGCTTGACGCGGTGGTAGTGCCAGTGGGCAGATTCGGGAGGGAGGTCTTCTTGGAGATCATCTCGATGATAAAGGTGAAAATCGATATCAGTGCGGGTGTTACTATGTTTTAGAACATGGTAACAATATTGGCCGGTGCCGACACGCTCTTTGACATTGGCTTCGTTGATATCTATGCCGATGGTCAATGATCGATGGTTAATGGCCAATGATTTTGTCATAAACCTCCAGAACTTGCTGGGCACAATGTTTCCAAGTAAATTTTTGGGCTTGAATCAAACCCAAACCGATTAATTTGGAGCGGGTGGAGATGGCCTCTTCTATACCTGCACGAATAGAGGAGATGTCTTCTGGATCTACCAGAACCGCGGCATCACCCGCGATCTCTGGTAGTGAAGAGACGTTTGAGGTCACAACGGGAGCACCACAAGCCATCGCCTCGATTACCGGGAAACCAAACCCCTCGTAGAGGGAGGGGTAGGCAAAAACCGTGGCGCCTGAGTAGAGGCCAGGTAGGTCCACCTCAGGGACAAACCCAAGCGATTGTGTTTGCTCTCCCCAACCATATTTCCCTACGATGATAAGAGGAAAATTGAGACCTTCGATTGCCTCGATAAGTCTTGTGATATTTTTGCGAGGCTCTTGGGTACCCAAGGAAAGTATGTATTGATCAGGTAAATTGTACTTTCTTTTCACTCGATCAATTTCTTTTTTCGATTGGGGGGCATACTGAGATTCCACACCTGGATAGATGACATTTAAACGAGATGGGGCAAAATTATAAATCTCCATAAGATCATTTTTTGTACTCTCTGAATCGGCGATAATCTGGGTGTGGTTGTGAGTAAGTCTCACCAGACGCCCCTCCTGGGCGCGGCGAATTAGTGGATCTACAGTCGAAGGATATTGGTGAAAAACCAAATCATGAATGGTCGTACACATGGGGAGACGAGAAGATGGCTCGACCCAATCAGAAGAGTGAAGGAGATCGGCGGAACCAGTTAACCACTCAAAGGGGATGGGGAGTGACCCCAGCACAGAACTGGCTATTTTGGGGGGGAGAGGGAGAATACGCCAAGCGGCACGATTCCAGGGCGAGGTGAGGGAGAGTTTGCTAAAGAAAGAACGTTGACGGAGCGCTCCGGCGTAAAAGATAAATTGATGGCTTGAGCCGGAGAGCAAGAGAGCCTTGGTTAGTCCAGAAACATACCGAGCGACGCCAGTACCGGAGTAAGCCATTTGAGAAACATCGATAGCAATGGTTAATGGTCGATGTTTAATGGTTGATGGGATCGGGACATTATTTTTTTGCATAAATATCTACGGCAATCCCGGGGTAGGTACGCTGACTACTAATAGTATAACCGAGGCGAGCAAGATTGGCAGGACCGAGATGTCCAGGATCAAAGGTATCTTCGACATATTTGACATAGTAAACATGCTTAGTATCTACTGGATCAAGCGTTGATTGTAGGGGCAAGGTCAGATTGTAGTAGATAAAGGGAGCATCTTGTTTGAGGCTAGGGAGGACCACAGTCCCCTCTTGGGCATTGAGATAGCTGGTGAGACTGCGCCAATCTTCTCTATGGAAGCGAGGATTAAACCAAAAAAGGGAAAGGAAGAGAAGATTAAGAGAAAGAACGAGTGCCGTGTAGCGAATAGGCAACTGGACAAGAGCCAGTGAGAGCAAGAGCAAATACGCAGGCACAATAAATAGTACACGAGTGTAGCTATAAATTGGCACCCAGACCGAGACAATGCTTGCGAGGACAACCGGTGCAATGAGCCAAATGAGCAATGGGCGATGGTCAATGGTCAATGGGCGCATCTTACGAAAAATGGATAAATGTAATAATCCAATAAGACTGACAATGAGACCGTAGAGTAATTTATTGTCAAAACTGATTCTACCAATATTCATTTTGACCCAAGTCAGGGCGAGGGCTTTGAGGGAGGTCCCGCCTACCACTTGTCCCCACCCAGGGATAGTTCTGGCATCCCCTACCCCGATTGCCAGAGATCGTAGTAGTGAAGGTAGCCAGAGGAGGAGGGAAGAGACTGCCAAAGCGAGGGCGGCAAGTAGATCCCAGCGCTTTTTACAGATAAGATAGATTCCCTGAGAGAGCGCAACAAACCAAGAGAGATAAGAGGTCCAGAGAGTCAGGGTGATGAATAATGAATAATGAATAATGGATGAGAGAGTGCGACGGCGCAAGGAGAGTACAAGGTAGTAGAAACTGGCAGTCACGAGCAGAGTAGTGAGGATATAGGTACGACCTTCCCCCGAATAATAAATCAGCAAGGGATTGGTGGCAACTAGGAGACTAGCTATGATGGCGAGTTTCTTGGTACCGATCAACTCCCCGAGCTTAAAGACGAAATATACAAGCACGAGGCCAGCGAGGAGCGAGGGAGTACGAAGCGCTATTTCAGAAAAACCAAAGAGGCGAGTCCAAGCGAGGCCAAGGAGGTGATAGAGGGGAGGCTGAAAGTCAGAGAGAGCGTAAGAGAGAATGGGGCCGAAATGACCACGGAGCGCCAAAGCTTCGATGGCTTCGTCGAGCCACAGAGATTGGTTGATGAGCACGAGTCGCAAGACAGCCGCAAGTCCTAGGATATAAAACATGATTTAAGTATACTATGAGGATATGAAATGGTTGCTGGGGATATGTCTTGGTTTACTACTCTCTTTCTTTATGCGGGACTTGGCAAAACTTGGCCTTCCCATGATGCACGACTCTAATCCCCATATCTCCCGCGCCATCGGCTACCATACAGCGCTACTCGATGGCCAGTTCCCTCCCATGTGGGCAAAGGAAGTACTGGGAGGGATTGGGTCACCGGTCATGATGCTCAATTACCAACTGCCTTATATGCTAGGAGAGATCTGGCATCGCCTGGGACTGTCCTATTTTGATAGCTATAAGTTTTCCTTGGGTCTGTCTTATGTGTTATCGGGAGTACTTATGTATCTGGCATTACGCAAACGATTTGGGATGAGCGCCGCATGGATTGGTAGTCTGATCTATACTTTGGCGCCCTATCACCTGGTGGATATTTATGTACGGGGAGCGCTCGGGGAGTCGCTGGCATTTGTGTTCCCCCCACTACTAATCTGGGGATTTACCCGCTCGTTCCTACCTCTTCTGACCGTAGGGTGGGCGGGATTATTTTTGACACATCCCCTAGCTTCGGCGGCTTTTTCGGTTTTTTTCCTCGGATACTGCTTATGGGTAGGAGACAAAGCCAAAAGAATTGAGCGACTCACGCTGTTTGGAGTCTCGTTTGGACTAGGGCTACTACTGTCGGCATTTAACCTAATCCCCACCCTCGCGCTCACCCAATACACCTATTACAGCCCGGAGTTGTCGGATACACTCCTGATGTTCCCGACGCTCAACCAATTAATCCGCTCTCCGTGGGGATACGGAGTTTCGTTACCGGGTGGTGGTGATGGGATGTCCTTTGAGTTGGGAGGCGTACAATGGGGAGCACTCTTGGCAGGGGCGTGGGTGGCACTACGCCAAAAAAAGAGTGAACTGCGATACTTAGTTGGTACCAGCTTGTTAGTTTTGTTTTTCATCCTACCTATCTCACTACCGGTATACAAAGTTCTACATCTGTCAACAATTATTGATTTTCCGTGGCGACTACTGATGTGTTTGGTATTTGCAACTGCATGGATAGGAGCAAAAATAATCTCAAATCTTAAATGGCAAATCTCAAATGTAGTTGTTTGTGTCATAACTGTGATATTGGTGTTACAGTCACTGCCGATTGCCCACACTGATAAGTATTGGGATAAGGGTGAGGAGTTTTTTGCGGGGGAGACAGGGGATAGTTACGGAGAATATGCCCCGCGTACCAGAGCCACTCGGGATAGTGCACCTTTTGGGAAGAGAGCCGAGTTTATTGGGGGCCATGGATCCATAGAGCAGTTGAGCGATAGATCAAATTACAAAAAATTTAAAATTGTAAGTGAGGGAGAGGGAGTGGTGAGGATCAATACAGCATTTTTCCCTGGATGGGTAATACCGGAGAATTGTTTTGTGACAAAGCGAAGGCTCTCACATATAGATGACTCGGGACTGATTGGTTGCCGTGTCAAAAAGGGTGAGCAGGTATTGGAAATTAAATTTGAGGCGCCTATTGTGCAGAAAGTTGGAAACCTGATAACATTAGTCGGCATAGGAGTGTATTTATGGATTTTGTCAGTGTCATTTTACCTACATATAACGAACGTGAAGCGATTGTCAAAAACGTAACCCAGATTTGTGAGATCTTAAATAAGAGAAGGTTTGAGGTGGTCGTGGTGGATGATAATAGCCCAGACGGAACGGCCGAAGCGGTGAGAAAGCTAAATAATCCCCAAGTGAGAGTGATCGTCCGGACGAAAGACCGTGGACTGGGGTTGTCGATAGGACGTGGGATTGAAGAAGCTAAGGGGAACATCATTATCGGAATGGATGCGGATGGGAACCATGATCCTTGCGATCTACCCAATATTCTGAAAAATTTAACCGGGGAAACCAAGCTGGTGGTGGCTTCGCGATTTAAGGGCGAGGGAGGGATGAAAGGGTGGAGAATGTTGCCGACTTTCTTATTTAACGCCATGTTTAGATTGTTTGGACTCCCGATCTGGGACAACACGAGTGGATATTACGCGGTAAAGAAAGTAGATCTGGAGAAATTGGGACTTAGCAGGATTTATTATGGCTACGGAGATTATCATCTTCGTCTCGTTTATTATGCCAAACAAGCAGGATGGAAAATTGTCGAGGTACCCACTCGTTACCAACCGCGCCTCGGAGGAGCGAGTAAGTCTAAGTTGTTGAATATGGCACTGGCTTATACTAGAGAGGCTTGGCGGCTGAGATGCGGGAAATAGTGCGGCAGACGGATTGGATTTGCGCGTCGGTCAAAGCAAGACCAGAGGGGAGGTAGAGACCATGAGCCGCAATTTTTTCGGTGACGGGAAAGTGTTTTTTGGAGTGGAGAATGGGTTGGTCGGAGGGGGCATAGAAGAAATCGCGGGTATCAACGCCGTGTTTGAGCAGTTCTATGCGAAGCTGATCTTTATTCATCCCAAATTTCTTTGGATCGACCAAAATCGCATACATCCAGTAAACATTGGTGGCCCAATCTCTCGTTGTGGGTAAGGTAAGACCGGGGATACCGGACAAACCCTGCTTATAGAGTTCTGCCATGTGCTGTTTTTGACGGAGCGAGTCACTAATGGCATGGAGCGAGCCCAGGCCGAGGGCGGCCTGGAGAGAAGTCGCGCGATAGTTGTAACCGAGATCATCATGGATAAAACGCTTTTTGGGAGAGTGGCAGAGATCACGGTAACGGCGAGCGAGACTCGCGAGATGATCATTGTTGGTGGTCACCATCCCCCCCTCCCCGGTTGTGACAATTTTGTTGGCATAAAAACTAAAAGCATTGATATCCCCTAGGCTCCCTACTTTGATTCCGCGGTAGGTAGCTCCATGAGCTTCGGCGGCATCCTCAATCACCAGGAGATGATGTTGTTTGGCCAGGTGCAAAATGGGGTCTAGGTCGGCGGGGTGACCGTAGATATGAACGGGCATAATAGCTTTGGTATGGGCGGTGATTGCGCCGGCGATTGAAGCAGGATCGAGGGTAAAGATGTCGGGCTCGACATCTACAAAAACAGGAGTGGCGCCAGTGTACATGACTGCCAGGTAGGAAGAAGCCATGGTGAAGGCTGGAACAATGACCTCGTCGCCTAGCCCAATCCCAGAGGCGAGCAAGGCCACGTGGAGGGCAGCGGTACCGGTATTAACGAGGATGGAGTGTTTGACACCCAAGTACTGAGCAAATTCCTTTTCGAACCTGGTAATGTAGGGCCCAGCAGAACTGATCCAACCCTCATTCAACGCATCTAGAACTAACTGCTTAGACTCGTCAGTAATTAAGGGTGCATTGACGGGAATCATGGCTTTACCGTAGGCTCTTCTTTGTAAAATTTCATGAGTTTGTCACCGGGGAAAGGACCTTGTTTGATCTCGATCAAGTAACTAGGTTCGAGCACGTCAAAACCATGACCACCCGAGACTTGGAGAAGAATGTCGCCCTGATTGAGAGTTACTTCTTTGATCACATTCCAGCCATAGTCGTAGATGGTGGCTTTGACTTTACCTTGTTCGACATAGAGAAATTCTTGGGTGGTGTCAACCTGATAATGGATATGGGGGTTGTGAATATGGTCACGAATATGGCGGCCCGAGGGATGACCAATAAGCCCCAGCTGGAGAGTGTAGTCGTCGGGGGTCAAGAAATTGACTCCGGCGGGACGATACCCCTTGCGGATCACGTGAGCAAAGATCTGCCCATTTTTTTCGATGACTTCTTTACCCCCTGGCATAAGCTAATTGTAGCACTAGCGAAACTGGGTGATGAACTGCCAGATGTTGTCCCAGACGGAGCGCGGTGAACCTGGGACTACGACGGTCGGAGGGAGGTCTAGTTGAGAATAGGGGGTAAGACTCTCGACTTTGAGGGTGTTACTCGGGGAGTGGTAGGTACCTACGACGATCACGGGTTTTTCCGTCAGACGGGTGGTTTGATTAAAAGCGCTGGCATAGTCGATGACATAGACGTCCGAAGTGGGCAGAACCAAGATATCCCTGGGGGTCCCGGCCATATTGACTTGGTGAATGACCCCGAGCTTGGACATAGGGAGGTTGAGTCCCCTACCCTGCCACAACACATAGAGAACGTAGAGGGCAATAGGGAGCACAAGGAGGGGGATAGTAAAACGGAGGGAGATAATAGTATTCTGTGATTTCCAGATTCTTTTTAATGCCAACCACAGACGACCGATTGGATTGTTCACTTTAAAATTGATATCGAGGAGCGGGTCACTCAAGTTTGCGGATTGTTTGACGTCCAGATCAATGGCGTGAACTCCGTTGATTGAGACCGATCTGCCAATTGTTTTCTTACCTTCACTCGCCCGCTCGGATAAATCGAGGTTGTCTACCATGGGTTAAATGTAGCAAATTGGCTGGATTTGTCTATACTATACGCATGAAATCAAAAATAGTGGATAAAATATTAACTCAAGCAAGAATATTCTATGAGATGAGTAAGGGGAAAGCTAAATATCCAAAATTAGGTCCAACATTTGGCTATTTCCTCGACCATCCATTTTCCGCTCTAAACAAAAAAAGATTAGCTTCGATTTTGGATTATTCAAGATATATTTCGCGTAAGCTGGGTAAACCAATAAAAATCGTGGACTTCGCCTGTGGAGGCGGGCTGGTGTCTTCAGCATTGTCTTATCCAAAAAACTTTGTAGTAGGAGTTGATTGTGATCAAGACGAATTATTATTGGCAAAATTATTCGTAAAGCAATCGAAAATCGCAAGAGTCAAGTATTTACGCGCGGATTTAGTGGCTCGGGATAAATGGGAAACAAATATCACTAAATTACTAAAAGGTAAACCTGATGTTGCTGTGCTTGCCTATGCACTCCACCATTTACCTGCTGTAGAAAAATTTATTCACAGACTCTCAAATTATATGCCGAAAAATAGCTATCTGATAATCAATGAGGAAAATTATATTTCCCCCACGTTCAGGTTAAAACATTTTATCAGGACTCATCTTCAAAAAGATACAGACGTTGAACACCAAAGATCGTATCGACAGTGGAAGGATATTTTAGAGAGGAATAATTTTACGATTATTGAGAGTAGTATGTATGACTTGATACCAATGCCAGAAGATTTGAGATGGTCGATGGTTATTTTGCTACAAAAAACTTCGTGATTTAGAGATTATGCCAAAAAATGTAGATTCAAAGCTTGCAATATTTGATTTCGATGGAACCATAACTACAAAAGATAGCTTTAATGATTTTTTGAGATATCGGTTTGGGTGGTGGAAATTTGTAACTAGCACGATGACCAATGTTTTTTGGATTATTTTATATCTAATGGGAATTGTAGATAACAGAGTGCCAAAGGAAAAAATCCTGCAAAAATTGGTAGGTAAAGTGAATAAGATGGCTTGGGAGAAAGAAACATGGCAATATGCCAGGGATCGTTTGCCAGATATAATCAAGAGAGAAGCACTGGAGAGAATCCGTTGGCACCAAAAGAGCGGACACGAAGTAGTTGTGGTGAGCGCGTCGCTTGGTAGCTGGATCAAGCCTTGGGCCGAGAATAATCAGATAAAGACGGTGCTGGCCTCAACTCTCAAAGAAAAGGGGAAATACTATTTGCCGGAAATCGCCACAAATATCTTTGGTAACCACAAAGTATCGGCCTTCAAAAAACTGTATCCAAATTATCGAGATCGGGTGATCTATGCTTACGGTGACCATAGGAGTGATGAGGGGATACTGTCGCTTGCCCAGTTTTCATACCGGAAAATTATGCCAAGAGTACCCAACGATTTATGTGCCATCGTAACTGATGGACTGTGGCGGAAGAGTCTCTCGGTCATCAGATCACTAGGTAAAGCAAACTACGACGTAGCGGTGCTCGGGGGCACTTTTTGGACGATTGGTCACTGGTCTAGGTTTACCACAAAGAGAATGAGCGCGCCTATCACTCAAATCGTAAATTTGGTTAAACAGAGCGAAGTTCGACCCGTGATCTTCCCCATGGAAGACGCCACGGTCAGCTGGTGTAGTGAGCATCGAGGAGAATTGGCAAAATATGCGGATTTCTTGTTGCCTGACAAGGAAATGTTGAAAGTTGCGGCCAATAAAGGGCTAACCATGTTGACGGCACGAAAATTGGGTATCCCTACTCCCAAAACTTATTTCCCCAAAAATCCAGGAGAACTCATCTCATTACTAAACAATTTGGCTCACCAGCAAGTGGTGATAAAGCCAATTGAAGGTAATGGATCCAAAGGGCTCGTATACCTAAAACCTGGAATAGAAATTAACTGGATTGACCATTGGCAAAAGTACGGGAAATTGATTGTCCAAGAACGAATAGGCTCGGGCGGCGAGGCCTATGGTGTGAGTCTATTGTACGACCAAAAAGGTAAGTGCAGAGCACAGTTCTCACACAAAAGACTACAGCAGTATCCCAATACGGGGGGACCCAGCACAGACAGGATCAGTATCCATTACAAACACCTTGAATCAATGAGCCAAAAACTATTAGAGCATCTAAATTGGCGAGGAGTGGCCATGGTTGAGTGGAAAACAGATCCGCTGACCCATGTCCCACACCTTCTGGAGATAAATCCCCGCTTTTGGGGGAGTCTCGAGCTTGCGGTAAGAGCTCACGTAAATTTTCCTTTGTTATATGCGAAAGCGGCGAAGGGGGAAATGTTACCACCCGCACCCAAATATCAAGATGGAATTAGATGTCGATGGTTGATTCCGGGAGATATTTTGCGATATTTAACCCAAGAAGCTCATGAATCTTTGTGGGAATTTTGTCGAGGAATTCCAAAGTTGTGTGAAGAGTGGGACCGTCAGGATCTACGTGGAGCGATAGCCACAATAGTTTGTACTGGAGTTCTGGCACTTAACCCAAAATACTGGAAATATGTGAGGCGAGGATAAGATGGACAATTTCTTGACTTTTGACATTGAGGAGTGGTACCACGCGAATTATGCAGGTGTCCGCCAAAATAAGCAGGCGAACAAGTATTCGCGACTAGATTGGCAGGTAAAGACATTACTTGAATTATGTGAGCAATATGCAGTTAGAGCAACTTTTTTTGTAGTAGGCGAAGTAGCGATCAAGAGAAAGGGGTTGATCAAGAGCATTGCGCAAGCTGGTCACGAAATCGCCTCCCACGGCAATCACCATAGATTAGTTTGGGAGATGACTGCGAAGGAATTCACCAAGGACCTGAATGAATCAGTAAATATTCTTGAACAGATTACGGGAAAGAAGGTACGTGGGTTCCGTGCTCCTTCATGGTCAATCAACAAACAGATACGGAGCTGGTATTACCAAGTGTTGGCTGAAAACCAAATAAAATATTCATCGTCGGTATTCCCAGTAAGTACTCCTCTTTATGGTATCCCCGATGCCACACAAGCCCCCCATCTAACAAACGCTGGAGTGTGGGAGGTCCCTGCTTCTGTAACAAAAATTGCGGGGAAAAACTGGGGATTTGCGGGCGGTTTTTATCTGCGAATACTACCTTTTTGGGCGATAAGAAAATTTGGTGACCAACTAAATAGAGCAGGAAAACCAATAGTTTTTTATCTTCATCCCCGAGAGATTGACTCTTTATCGCCTCGGATGCAGTTGCCCCTCATAGACAGCTGGATTCATTACTTGGGAGTTAACGGGGCTTTGAATAAAATCGCCGAGATTATTAGTTGCCAACAAGCATCTTTGCGCTTAACTATGGGGGAAGTATTTTCACAAAATCTGAATCAGATACGCTACAATATTAGCCAGGAGTAAGATTGTTATGATTGATGACAAATTGGTAAATACTAGTCTGGTGATGCTTGCAAAACAGATAATTGCGCGCTTAGAGCTAGCGAAACTTGGTTATTATAAGCGAAACCCGACGGAAAAAACGGGGGTAAACTTAGTAAAGAAGATCTATCATGAAGAGAAGAATGTTTTATTTTACCCTGGAGAGTTGCTTAATGTTTGGACCCAGGCCTTGATTATGAAAGATCAGGGAGCATTCGCGGAAGTGGGGGTTTTCCGCGGGGCCTCGGCCAAACTAATTTGTGAAGCCAAGGGAAAAACTCCGTTATATTTGTTTGATACTTTTCGGGGTTTACCTGAAGTAGGCAAGAAGGACGCGCGTTTTAAGAAAGGATTGTTCACGGCTGATGAACAATTAGTGAGACAAAGACTTAAAAAATACCCTAAAGTCAAGATCTATCCCGGGTATTTTCCAGATACGGCTGGTCCTATTAGCCGATTGAGATTTTCGTTTGTCCATTTGGATGTTGACTTACAAGACTCCACTAACGAGGCGCTGAAGTTTTTTTATCCGAGAATGATACCAGGAGGGAGAATATTGTCTCATGATTATGGCCAAAACGAAGGAGTCTGGCGAGCCTTCAATGATTTTATCAAAGGGAAGCCGGAAAAACTTCAACCGATGGAAACTACTCAAGTTTTATTAATCAAAAAATTATGAGAAAAATTTCCAAGAACGAACATTTGAATTTCTTCGTGATAATTCCTGCCTACAACGAAGCAAGAAATATTCGTAAATGTATCAATCAGATTAGACCATATTGCCACCAGATAATTGTGGTTAACGATGGTTCTACAGATAAGACTGGAGAAATTATCGATACTATTAGGGGGATTAAAACTATCCATCTGGAGAAAAATTGGGGAAAGGGTTATGCAATGAGGATGGGTGCTGAATTGGCCTGGAAGTTAGGCGCGGAGGGTGTAATATTTATGGACGGAGACAATCAGCATCACCCGAAACATATTAAGGAATTTGCTAGGGAGCTAAAGCGGGGCAATGAGATAGTGATCGGGATTAGATTGTTGAAAGCCGAAATTCCTTGGCATCGTAAGGCTGGAAATGTACTTATGGCAACATTAATGCGAAAACTGTTTATGATTGCGATTCCAGACATCATGTGCGGGTTTCGAGCTTTTACAAAACAAGGTTATGAGCGTGTAAGTTGGTTATCAAATAACTACGGAGTTGAAACTGAAGTGATCACAATTATTGGAAGGAGAAAATTACCATTTAAAACAGTTGTGGTTGACACAATCTATTTAGATAAATATAAAGGATTTTCTATCTGGGACGGATTTAGAATTATTGCGCAATTACCCAATTATTGGTGGAGGAACTTGTGAAATTACCATTAATATATGTTACTGGGGCAAATGGATTTATTGGTCAAACACTAGTTGCGACTTTGGCTAGAAGTGGCTATCAAGTTTATGCTTTGCTAAGGGCATATTCTATCCCATCATTTCCACTATCGAATAATATCCACGTGGTATATGGCGATTTGACAAACTATGCTTCATTATATAAAAGTATCCCTTCGCACTCGATAGTTGTAAATTTGGCGGTCAATAGCAATGACAAGATATTAAGTCAGCAAGTTAATGTCGATGGCGTAATTAACCTGACGATGGCGTGTAGCAAAAAGAAAGTCCGAAAGTTTATTCAGATTAGTTCACAGGCCACAAAGATCCGTGTTCAAGGAATATATGCGCGAACAAAAAACGAGAGCGATAAAATTGTCAAGATGAGCGGTCTTTCTTACGTAATTTTGAAACCGAGTTTGGTGTATGGAGGTGGAGCGAGAGGGCTATTTAACAAAATTAAACGTATGATTAAGCTGTTGCCATTTATCCCGGTGTTTGGTGATGGGAAAACAAAAATTTATCCTATTGCAGTACACGATTTTGCTAACATCATCGAAAAAGTGATTGAAGATAAATCACTGAATGCGGCAATTTATGATGTCGGTTGTGAAAAACCGATCACGTACAACATGCTGTATAGGACAATTGCAGGGTACAAAACAAGACTAGTCCACGTCCCAACTTGGATGGGTCTAATCTTAGCCAGGATTTTTCGCGTGTTTAAAAATCCTCCGTTTTACCAAGACAATGTGTTGGGGTCAACTCAAAGCACACATTGTAACCCTAGATCGATCATAAAGAAATTTGCATATCACCCTACTCCTTTTAAGGTTGGAGCTGAACTCGTTTTGCGCCCTACTAAATTGCAGATTGCGGTAGTAGGACTAGGGAAAATGGGAATGTTTCATTTGTCCTTGTTGAGTATGTTCCCCAATGTTGAAATAGTCGCATTAGTCGACACTAATAAACAATTGTTTAGTACAGTAAAAAGTATGGGCATAGGGGGTAATTTTTATCCAACTTTGAATGAAGCATTTAAGCGCGAAAAAATAGATGCGGTATATATTATTACCCCTACATTTACCCATTTCGATTTGCTAAAGGAGGCTGTTTCTCATGGTGCTCATGTATTTTTGGAAAAGCCGTCGGTTTTGAATGCCGATCAAGCCAAGGCATTCCAAGCTCTAGTTACTAAACAGGTAGTACATGTGGGCTATACTCTTTTGTATTCACGGATTTACCAGCAAGTTAATAAAATAATTAAGAGTAAACGTTACGGAGAAGTTATCGGTTATGTCGGATATTTTGAGCATAGTGAAGTTTTTGGTCCGAAGAAAGGATGGATGTTTAATAAACAAATGGCCGGGGGAGGAGTATTGATGAATCCAGGTCCACATTTTTTTTCCCTTTTAACTCAATTTTTTGGACGACCTAAAAAAGTAACGGGAACTATTAAATGTAAATATGTGCCTGAATTGGATGATGAGGTAAAACTATGGCTAAATTACGGGAAATTCCAAGGAAAAGTGTCGTTATCGTGGAGTGTAAAAGGAAGAATTACACCGGTGAGCTTCTTGAAAATTAGCTTTGAGAAAGGAGTCATGAAGGTAGATGGCAAGCGGATATTAATAAGACTAAAGAACGGAACCACAAAAAAGATAACCGAAGAAAACCTCCCCACTGATCAACCGATTTTTAATATTAATCCTAAGGCAAACGGAGAGGCATTTTATTTGGAAAATAAGGCGTTTCTTGATACGATTTCTGGATTGCCTGTCGAAGCGAAAAATACATTAAAATTTGCCTTAGAGGTAGAGACAACAATATTTCGAAGTTATCAAAATTGTAAGCAAATATTATGATCATTAAAACAAAATTAGCGAGCAAATTTATTGTCCCACATGTCGAGGAAATAGCTCGTGAGTTGACCAGCTCTAGTCAAATCGGAATAATGGTGAAACGAGCCAGACAGTTATCTTTGACTCAATTTTGTCGTTTCTCGCTGAATAATGTTCCTTACGCTGGGAAGGCCTTAAAGAAAGATTTTGCAACAGGAATTAAGATAATGTGCGAATTGGAAATTATTAAATTATTAGATCAAGAACAAGGGTGTTTTGGATTACACAACCAAATGGTAGATATGGCAATAGCCCTGAACAATGAACGACTGATCAGATATTTTTGTGAGCTGTCTAGTCGGTATAAATTCCAGCCAGGATTGTTAACTTATAACCCAACTGCTTTGATCAATTTGTTGTCTACTATGCAAGACGTTCCTCGTGAACTGATAATATTTACTCCATTAAATTCACCGTGGCTGCCTATGGATTATATTGCATGCAGTCATTTGCAGTTTGCTAACTGGGATGGCTAAAATGATCAAGCGACTTGCGGTGATTTTCCAATCTCTTCCTTTCGGACTGTTTGTTTATACAGTCGGCAATATACTGTATATAGCGATGCTATCTGTGTTGCCTGCAGAGATAATAATTGCTGAAGAATACGGTTTACTAGCTCGACTGGGCTTGATGGTGTTCTCTTTAATCTGGTTGAGTAGATATTATCGAGAATTCAAGGTTAAGATAGAAGGGATTGAACTTGGATTATTAGCTTTCTACTTAATACCAATTTTGATCAGATTTCCTTTGGTTTACCCTACTCATGACGATCTGGCTTACCATTTTATGGCAGGAGATTACGCGAGTAGGGTATTCCATGATAACAATTTTATGTCTACGGCATGGGGAAGTTATTTTTACCCTGCGGTTGATTTGGGTTATACCTGGTTTCTCAAGATATTGGGCATTAGATGGACGATTGCATTATTATACTTGATCATCAGTATCTGGTTAACCTCGATTGCATCAAGGTGGCGAGCAATCGCAAAAAATAGATTGCAGAAGTTTCTGCTCCTGGTTGTTTTTATGGTGTTGCCGTATGTACCACACCAAATTGCAACGACTGGAACTCTAATGGTGGATTATTTCGCATTGGTCATAGTATTAGAAGCGACATATTTGGCGACTGCTAAAACCACAAATAAAACCCTAGCGGCTTTGACGATGGGGATGGCTATCTTAATTAAGCAATCGGCGGGAATCTTTGTTTTGCCGATATTTCTATATTATTTGTGGCAAAATAGACGAAAAATAAATTGGCTAATCGTGATACTCGCGGCAGGAGTAAGTTCTCTGTATTTTGTGAGACTGTATTTGGAGACAGGTAATCCGGTAATGGGACTTTATAATGGAATTTTTCAATCACCCTTGTTCCCTCTTTCAAACTTTACGAATAGGATTTTTGGGCCCCAAAATATATGGCAGATGACAGTGTGGCCGATAATTGGTCAATTTAGTGACAGATTCGGAGAGGGAATGGTTGCGCCAATTGCAAAAGTGTTTTTTGCTCCCTTACCGATATTGGGGTATGTCGGAACCATGATCATGAGTTGGAGAACGAAATCTTGGCAGTATGTAAGTGTGGTGTTGAGTTATTTTCTGTGGTCGGTTTTGACCGGATATTCGAGATATTATTTGGCACTGAACGCGATTGCGGTGATCATGTTGGTAGGAGAAATTAGACATATACCAAAATGGTTTAGCGGGCTTGGAAAAAAACGATATGTAATTTTGGCAATTATCGCGATCGGGGGCGCGAGTTCCTTGAAAACAGATTTATCTTGGAGACCAAATCCTTCCATCAGGACGCCAGCTGCCAATGCATATTTCTTAGAAAAATACCGCGAAGGTTTACTACTTTTGGGACGAGATACAGTTGGTGCGTCCAGTCTAGAATATCGCAAAATTTTTGAGGATAATGAGGCGGTAATTATGGTGTACCGCGGACCGGTAACTTACGTGGCATATATGGCGTATTTGAACGGGTTGCCCGTCGTGTCCGGCGTTACTACTAGCCAGTACGATAGTCTTCTTTCTTCTAAGAAAATTAGCCCTAACATTAAAAACAATCTCCAACAAGTTAAGTCTATGAAGAAAGTGATATTGTTGACAGATAATTCGTATGAGTCTCAAATAAATGATTTGGATATTTTGAAATCGTTTGCGTGTCAAAAAAGGGGTAAGATCGGTCGGGATAAGTATTTTCAACGAGATGATTATTTCGGAGAAACCTGGATTTATGATTGTCAAAAGAAATAAGAAACAAAGAGTTGTGATAGTTGGAGCCGGTTTAACTGGGCTTTCGGGAGCATACCAATTACTAAAATTGGGTTATGCAGTTACACTATTAGAAAAAAATATTGAACCTGGAGGACTTGCAGAGTCGTTTACCTCTAATAAATGGGGGTGGAAACTTGAGAAATTTTATCATCACTGGTTTGCCAATGATAGGTCAGCCCTTAATTTGGCCAAAGAAATTGGACACAGAGTAATATTTGAGAAACCAAAAACAGACATATTTTACCGTGATAAAAATTTTTCTTTTGACTCACCATTATCTATTATTACATTCCCATTTTTTTCACTTATAGATAAGATCCGCCTAGGAGGAGCTCTGGGCTATCTAAAATTTGTGAATAACTACCGGAAACTGGAGAGTGTTCTAGCTTTGCCGTGGATGAATAAATGGATGGGGAAGACTGTAACCGCAATTGTCTGGGACCCTTTATTTCGTGGTAAGTTTAGCAAATTTAGAAGCAAAATTTCTCTGGTTTGGTTCTGGGCACGCATAAAGAAACGTACTGCGACGCTAGCTTATCCGGAAGGTGGATTTGCGAGTTTCACCGGGACGCTAATGAGGAAAATACGTGAGTCGGGGGGCCAGATAATGTTGGAGGAGCAAGTGACAAATATCAAGAAAAAGAGGGGCGAATTTGTAATAACTACAAAGAAGAGAGTCATACTTCGAGCTGACAAGATACTAGTCACTACTCCCTCTAGCGTAATGACTAAATTGTTTACTGATTTCCCGGCAAGTTATCGATGTAAACTCCAAAACATTAAACATCTATCGGCACAGGTTTTGATATTGATTCTAGATAAACAGTTTATGAAGCAAACATATTGGTTAAATTTGACAGATCGTAATTCTCCATTCGTAGGTGTAGTTGAACACACAAATTTTATGAATAGTAGCCATTATGGGGGTCAACATATAGTCTATGTGGGTAACTATCTTCCAGATGATCATAATTACCTGAAAATGTCAGCAAAAGAAATGTTGGGAATATTTGATAATCAGCTTACAAAGATAAATCCAAATTACCGCAAACATTTGTTGGATGTTAAATTATTTAATATGCCTGATGCACAACCAATTGTGAATGTGGGCTATCGCAATAGACTACCCCCAATGTTAACTCCCATTAAAAATATATATTTTGCAAATATGGATATGGTATATCCCTGGGATCGTGGAACCAATTATGCTATTTCGATGGGAGAGATAGCTGCTAAAAAGATTGCCGAGAGTACAAAATAAAATTGGGGGTTTGTGCAAAAGAACGGTAGGATGGATTTTGATTGATTTCGCTCAAAATTTGAGTTTGTTCTGTTGGTGTTAGTGGCCAGGAGGCATCCCCCTTGGAAAGGAGAAGGTAATCAACTCGGTCATAATAGACGGGGAAGTTGTAAAGATGGGCACGATTAGATAGATGGGCTGAAAGATAATCTTGGGTCGAGACAGACCCACTAGGGGGAATCTGGGATAATAAACTGTCCATTTCTAAATCCCTTTCGGTGTAAAGCGGGGTGGTGAGTAGAGTGAGATTAAAACGTAACGAGGTAAATTTTTTGTAGCTAAAGCCTGCAGTCATAATAAGAAGTAGGCAAAGAGCGAATAAGCCTTTTTTGGTTTTACCAAAACTGCTTTTGGCAATAAAGATACCAATCCCGAGAATAAGAGCATAAAAAAGAAAAGGTGCACTACCTGACTCGTAGTGCATTATTTGAGATTTTAAGCCCAATGATGAGGAAAGGATATTCTGCATTAGAGAAGAAACCCCGACCAGTAACATCAGGGGTGAGAAAAGTGCAAAAGGACCAATGCCAATGAATAAATTACCGAGATAGGTCATATTGGCAGGGGTGAAGATTGATTGAAAGAGGAGTACGGGATGCAGAAAAGACCCGCGGATAATTTGAAATATGTTGCCACCAAGTTTATTCCCGTAGATACTCCCAAACAAATAGCCGTGATATGGGGAGAGTGCGGGGATGACATATTGAAGAACGATGACAAAATAAAGCATGCTAAATAAGACGGTGATAATGCCAGTTCGTCTAGTCAAAGGGGAGATCATTAACGAAAATCCAAAGAAACAGGCAACTATTGAGGTGTTTTCTTGGATAAAGAGAAAGGCTAATAGGCTTAAATAATATCCGAGCATATTTTTCTGGCGAGAATAGATAATAAGGAGCGGACCGAAAAAGAGAACAAGTGTATAAGCGTGAAACTGACTTAGGGTGGCGGAAACGGTCGGAAAATAGAGTAAATAACTAAACTCAAGGATAATGGCTAGCCAACGCTTTTGAAGGACTTGGCAGGCTAAGACATATATCAGTAAACCACCCAAGGCAGTGAAAAGAGCCTGAATGACAAGGAGAGTGGGGGGTTGAGGGAAAATCGCATAAATAGGCAAAAGAAATAACATGATAGGACTAAAGTGGATCCCAAAGAGATTGCTGTTTTGGGTGGTAATCTCGCGGAACACTTTGTCCCAATAATTATGGACACTATAATTGAAGGTGGTTTGCATAAAATTGCCATGTAGCGTGTTCCACAGGCTTTGGGCGTAGGCAGTTAAATCTCCCCTGGTTTGATGCGCATTATATAGTTTGAGAGAGATGGTAGCGTATGCGAAAAAAAATAAGCTGGCGATGACGAGAGCGATAATTAACCCAGTTTTTTTACTCACTTTTATATGATAATCTATGTGCTACGATAGAACAATGAGAAAATCTAGTTACAGTGATCGGGTAGCCAATGAAATTAAGCATTATCGGCAAATCTTTAAACATGGGTTATTCCAGCAGGTGCCATCGATTTGGAATGAGGTAGAAAAGAAATTTGCCGATCAGATAGAGAAGAAAACCGGGGTACGTGGATTACCTGAATATATAGTGAGAAAGATCAAGGGGAGGAAAAAAGTCAAGGTTTTGAGCCTCGGTTCGGGAGCTTGCGGGGTGGAACTGGCGGTATTGGCCCCCAAATTGGCTGAAGTGGGTTGTGTGATTGAGTTAACATCAGTGGATATCAATGAAGAAGTGTTGGCCCAGGCGGAAATTGAGGCGGAAAAAAGGCAAGTGATGTTTCGGGGGATTGCCCAAGATATTAATAAACTCAAGTTAGAGCCTAATTCCTACGATGTGATTATGGCCTTCGCGGCACTCCACCATTTCGAAAAATTAGACCATGTGGCCAAAGAAATTAATAAAGCGCTCAAACCGAAGGGGATTTTTACAACGGTAGATATTCCTTCGCGTAACGGATATTTGCTATGGGATGAAACTAAAGAGATTGTTGACGCCTTATGGAAAATAATCCCCGCGAAATATAAATGGGATCACACTATATCTAAAATTCCAATCTATATGGCTACTTTCCCCAATGTAGATTATGCGATCAATTCTTTTGAGTGTGCAAATTCCGAGGCGATTATCCCGGCACTGCGGAAAAACTTGCGAGAAGAAGTGTACGTTCCAGCTTTCGCAATGGTTAGGAGATTTTTTGATACCAAGTTTGGTCCAAATTTTAACTTGAATAAACAGTGGGATTGTGATTTTTTTGAATTTATTACATCATTCGACGAAAAATTGGTTACCAGCGGAGTTTTAAAGCCAGAAACTTTCTTTGGCGTATATACTAAGAAAGTATAAGCTTGATAATTTTCTCTGCCGTATGACCATCGCCAAAGGGATTGGGCCAATCTCTTGGTTTGGCGAGCATGGTTCTGGCTCCCTCAATTACCTTGGCCTTGGAGTTACCCACAATGAGGTTAGCCCCAACACTCACTGTTTCTGGTCGTTCGGTATTGTCGCGAATGGTAATACAAGGAACGCGGAGGATACAGGCCTCTTCTTGGATGCCACCGGAGTCGGTCACAATAAGTTTGGCGCCTTGCAGGAGGATGAGCATCTCGAGGTAGCTCACAGGTTCAATCAGCTTGATTTTGACTGGGTCAGGAGTGAGGGCAAAACGTTTGAGGGATGCAGAGGTCCTGGGATGAACTGGGAAGATAATGGGGAGACCGAGTTCGTCTGCGAGGCCTTCGAGAGATTGGATGGCTTGGGTGAGAGCCTCATAAGTATCGACGTTGTGGGGACGGTGCATGGTGAGGAGTAGGTAGGGCGCGGATGAGTATTTATTTGCAAAGATTGATTGTCGAGCAAGCACAAGATTCTGCTTTAGGGCATCGACGATAGTATTACCCGTCAAGGTGACCTTGTTTTTGAGTATCCCCTCCCCGATTGCGATTTGGGCGGCATGATGCGTAGGACAAAAAAGCGCGTCAGAGAGATGATCGGCAACGATCCGATTGAGCTCCTCGGGCATGGCGCGATCGTAGCTACGTAGGCCAGCCTCAATGTGCCCCACCTTGATCCCCAGTTTGGCAGCGGCGAGAGCACCGGCTAGGACGGTGTTGGTATCCCCTTCTACCAGGACCCAATCGGGTTTTTCCTGCTCTAGAATAGGCTCGATCCCAATGAGCATCTTGCCAACCATCGTTCCTTGGGGGAGATCATGAACATCGAGATTATATCGAGGTTGAGGAAGTTGGAGTTCGTCAAAAAATACCTTGTCCATCCCTGCCGAGTAATGCTGGTTAGTGTGGAGAATAAAATAATCAAGCTTACGATTTTGCAGTTCCCGAATAATCGGGGACATTTTAATGATTTCTGGTCTAGTACCCAAGATTATGGCGATTTTCATAATTTTCTCCGATAGCGAGTGGTTGATCCTTGTCCGATCCTCTCTATAAGAGATAATTTTATCAGTTTGTTGACGACTTGGTTAATGGTGGGCCTCGCAACTCCCGCCTCTTTGACAATTTCGGCTGGGGTAGCTGTATCAATGGTTTGGAGATAATTCAAGACAAGTAGTTGAGATGGGGAGAGGGTACTTTCGGGATTTTGCTTGGACAACAGTTGGATGGCGAGGCGAGATTGAGCCAAAATAATGTCTAGAAAAAAGTGGAGCCAAGGAGAAAGGTCTTGATTCTTGGTACGAAGGGTTTGTTGAGACTGACGAAGTGCCAAGTAATACTCTGGCTTGTTATCTTCGATGATTTTTTCGTGAGAGATATATGGCATATACAAATAAGCTTGTGAAAGCAAAAGCAAGTTGGTCAGGATACGAGATAGGCGACCATTACCATCGGTAAAAGGGTGGATGAGGAGGAATTCCACGACAAAATTGCCAATAATGAGGAGAGGATGGTATAGCTTGTGATTGAGTGCGGAAATTGTCCAGTCAATCAGTTCGTTCATTTCTTTAGGAGTAAGATAAGCTTTGGTGGTAGCAAATAAGACTCCAACGGATTTACCGGTATCATCTACCATCGCGACGGCATTCTCCTGATGTTTATACTCCCCGCGATGAATGGAGTCTTTGGTAACATATTTCAGTAATTCTTGGTGAAAATGCTTGAGCAAATTTTCGCTGAAAGAGAGGCTTTCCCATGATTCAAAGACGTTGTGCAGAAGCTCGTAATAACCCTGAGCTTCCTGCTGATCACGGTTAGTAAACTTTTGAATAGAGATACCCCGCAACATTTTCTCGATATCGGCGTCAGAAAGGCGAGAACCCTCTATCCGAGTAGAGGAACCGGTAGAAGTGACTAAAACCGATTTTTTTAACCTTCCCAAAATTTGAGGGCTAAATTTGGTACTACCCGTCCACTGTCCCCGGAGAGACTCAATTTCGGCAATCTTGAGCCAAATACTTTGGGATATATTTATCAAGCGCTGATCGAACTTGGTTTTCATCTATATAAGATTATATAAGATTATATAAGATCTGTCAATTATTAAGCTTTATTTACGATACTGGTGGGGGGTCCACTTCACTCCCCATTTAGCCTCAAATTTGGCCTTGTTAGTGTTAAAGAGCAGTTGATACTCGGGACTACCCCAATTGGTACTAGCCCCGCCGTAGTGATGAACAAAAGCGTCTTTCGTACACAGGATCTTCAAGTTGGCCTTGGACACTCTCATGCAATAATCATCATCTTCAAAAAGTCCTCTGCCAAAACGCTCGTCGAGTCCGCCGAGCTTTTGGTAGACAGCTTTAGATTTGAGCCAGGCGAAAGCCGCTATGTTGCGTAATTTGAGGGCTTCCCCCCAGTGAGCATAGATGTAGTCAGCAGATTTTTCCTCGATTTCCTTGGCCTTATCCCCGTCGTACTCGATCTCAATCTTACTTTCGTTGCCAATACTATTGGTGACTGGCCCAACCAAACCAATATCCTTGCCTCTAGCATGATAGACCAGACGCTCGATCCAACCAGGCGTTACGCATACATCATTGTTTAAGAGGATGATATACTCCCCGCTGGCTAGCTTCATCCCGACATTGTTTCCCTTGGCAAAACCATAATTTGCGGGATTAAGGACCACTTTGACATTGGGCACTCCCCTATAGGTATTGAGCATTTTGCGTGTTTTAGCATCTGATTTGTTGTCAACAGCTAATAGTTCGAGATTGGGATACTTAGATCGTTTGAGGGTACTATCGATGGATATTTTTGATAGATCGGTATGGTTATAAACGAGAATAACGACGCTGACTTTGGGGAAAAATTGCATTAGTTGGGTATGCAAAGTTTCGGCACGCATAACCCACGTATTTTGGGAGGAAACTAGCTGACGGGCACGGCGCAATTCTGTAGAATGTTCCTTAATTGCATGGCTGATGGCAGAACAAAATTGTGTGCTGGTCGACCCAAAATACAGCAGTTTGGCATATACCTTCAGCTCGGGAATGGGAGTGGCGACGACTGGTTTGCCGGCGGCGAAATATTCGTAGATCTTAACGGGGTTGGTGGCTTGGATCAACTGTGTGAGCTTGAAGGGAATCAGGCAGACATCGAAGTAGGAGAGGTATTGGGGTAAGTCCTGGTAAGGTTTTTCGCCTAGGAGGTGAATGTTTGGGTACTTTTTGGCTAATACTTCGAGTTGGTTATTTTGGATACGACCGATAAAAACTAAGGAGGCGGAGGGGAAGGCGCGAGCGGAGTCCTCAATCAGATCAGTGTCTAACCAGTCTGCGAGAGCTCCATAGTAACCGAGAATGGGTCCTTGGAGTTCGCGCAGATCGCTTGGGCGGGAATATCCTGGTTTGCTAGCAGAGCGAAAATGAGAGTACTCACTGGCATTCTTGAGCATAATCAGGTTGGTGGTTTCTTGGACAAGGGTGCGTTTGAGATAGTTAGAACTGGCAAGCACTAAATCGGAGTTTTGGACTAGATCGCGATGTTTGTCTAGGATAGTTTTACCCGATTCTTTGAACCCAACGTGTAAATCCATCACGTCATAGATTATGGGCATGCTTAGGGAACTGCGGAGAACTCCCCAAAAAGGATGGTCCAACTTGGCAACTGGATTGATAATCCTAGCTTGGCGGAGGAGGATTTTGAGCGAAGCCATCAGAATGTCAACCCCTTTCTGGCGAGGCGTGTCGCGGTAGATAAAATAATTGGCGGGAGCGGAGAGGGTGACCACATAAACGTTTGACGCGGCTTTTCTAACCTTGATTTTGGCTACCTGTGAAGAGAGAGCATAGGAAAATTCTGTTTCAATATAAAAGATACGATGATGACGTTTTGCGAGCGCCACGGCGAGTTGTTGGGGACGTTGAAAACGATAATCATAGGAAATGACCCCAAAATTGAGGATATCGAGACTGGCGTCTGGCCTGGCTTTGTTCCACAGTTCCCATTCGCGGATGATCCGGGGATCGAGACTGGCTTGAGAAAAATGGAAAAGAGAACCGAATAGTTTAATTTGGTTCTTTACCGATTGAGGAATGAGAGCTAGAAGATGTTTGGTGATTGGTTGCATGAACTTGAGGAAGATAAATTGTCGCCCTTGATAAGTATACCTCCAAAGCTTGAAAGTCTGGCTGGGCAAGATATATTTGCGAATATTGCCCTCACTTAACTTGTGGGTATAGTACTTATGACTACCCCCCACCATGGGTGAAAACTGATCTCGCAACCGACAATATTGCTGCCACAAACGAAAAGTGAACGAGGAAATAAAGATAGGAACAATTTTTAGATGACTAAGTGAGCGGCGCATGGAATTGATTATATCTTGTTAGAGCGGAATTGGGAAAACCATTTGGGTAATTTAAGACCTGGAAAAATTTTTCTCTTTAAGGCTTTGTTTTCGGCTTGTAGTATTTTGACCCATGTTGTGTATTCTGCCAGTTGATCTTGAACTTCGATTACACTACGTGAATCTTCACTAACTAGTGTCTCGATCAGATTGTCAATTCTGGCTGGGGATAAATTTAGGCGAGTATTGCCTTTGTCGGAATTTTTGAGGAGATCGAGTCGGCATTGTTCCAGGAGACTAATGTCTTGTTCGTCATACGAATGAGAAATGAATTGAACCGTATGCTTGTGATATTTATATTTAAAACAATAGAGATTGGCAAAGTTGAGGGGATTGAGAGGTTGAGCAACTTTGATAGGCAGTAATTGAGCTTGTGGTTGTTTATGCGCTTTGTAATCTAGATCTCCCTGATGAAAGGATGTGATTGTACGCTTTGTTTGATTAATAATAGAGATATCTTTTGGACCAATTGTGTAGATATTTACTCGTGAGCTAGAGGCAAAGAGAGAGATTCCGTCCAACCCCCTGGGCAGAGGAATAGATTTGGAAGCGAGAAGGGTCGGTAAAATATCGATTGCAGAGGCAACATTCCCGCTAGCTTTCTGTTGCCGGCCGAATTTAAAGATCAGGGGGCTAAGGGCTAGTTCGGGGGTGGTGAGATAGGCATGATTAAAGTACAAACCATTTTCGCCCATCGTTTCACCATGATCCGAATGGATGGCGATGGTGGCATCTTCCCATAAATTATGGAGTTGTAAATATTGAAAAAGTCTTCCCAAAGTGTGATCCATGAGTTGAATACCTAAATCATATTGAGCAATATAATACCGAGGATCTTTTTGAAAATCGATAATTCCGCCCTGGTCATCTTTGAGAACATCTCTTAATTGATAAAATTGAGTGCCTGGTTTGGTTAAGATACTTTCAATGGTTTCATGATCAAAGGTATCAGATATAATTCGCGTTAGGTGAGGTAAACTTTGTTGTTTTTTCCAGAGTCTGTCTCCTACAAACTTACTGATTGTATAGGGTACGTAGGGTCCATGTGCATCCATGAGGTGAATCCAGATAAAATTATTGTCAGGATTTTGCTTGAGATAAGCAACTACTTCGGAGAGAACTTCGGATGATGTTTTATAGGGTGTTGATTGTTTGGTCTCTGAATAGGTATCGCTGAAATAATCAAAAAATAAATTGAGCGTTCGATTCATAGATGAAGAAGTGATGGGATTAGCCGTAAAAGCGGCCGTTTTATATCCCATCTTTTTTAATTGAGTAATGGGTGCCAAGTCGTTCAGGGAAGAAGCGTAGGGTAGAGTGATTCCAAATCTTGTGGAAATGTGAGTGGGATATTTGGCGGAAAGAATGGAGGGGACGGAGGCGGAAGTATAGCTGGCGGGGGTAAAGCACCAATCTATTTTTTGATATTCTTTGGCTAATTTATCCAAATTGGGTGTAATCTTGCGAGAATACCCGTAACAACCTAGGTGATCTCGCCTAACAGCGTCTAGCGTGATCAGAAATAGATTGGACATAGTTAATCACCAATAACCTAGTTTTCTTAATCTGGCCATGGTTTTTTCTTTGGTGGCTTCTCTGCCGTCACGTTCTAATCCGCTTGGGTCAGTGACTGGTTTAGTAAAGGGTGCTTCGCCGAGTGATTTGTAGCCTTTATCATAAAGATCGACGTAGGGCACTTGATAAGTGCGAATATATTCCCAGATATCGCCCAAAGTAAAATTAAGAATAGGGTGAACTCTAACGTGAGTTTTGCGAGGAGAAAAATATGTTTCTTGACTACGTGCCTCGTGCTCATCCCAACGAATACCGGACAAAAACGCCTGGAGCTGGTACTCTTTAAGGGCATAATTAAGAGCATTAATCTTGGCAAGACGCAGGATTTCCATTTTTTCTTCGTTACTCTTGGCTCTTGTATAAGCTTGGAGATCTTGGGGAAGGTGCTTGACCCATAAAAGATCAAGATTCCATTCTTGGGTATATTTGTGGACAAAAGCATAAATCTCAGGAAACTCAAGGGTGGAATCGTTAAACATCACGCGAAAAGGAACCTTGCCCTCAAAAAGTTCTCTAACGAGGTGAAGGACCACGGTAGAATCCTTACCACCCGTCCAAGCGATGGCAATATTTTTACTCGGCCATTTATCTTTGGCGGAAAGAATTACTTGACGAGCTTTGGCGATTTTTCTCTGGAGTTGCATATGGTTAAGTTTAGCATAAAGTTGACAATTATTTGGGTTGAAGTTTGCCGAACCAATAAACCCATTTGGCAAAGCGGATAGATTGAGGAACAAAAATCCGTTTGATAATCCCCCGGTAGTAAAGAATTTTGCGTTCAGGGGAGGTCAGACAAGTTGCGCGGTAGATATCCCGAAGCAAGCCAGCTCGATATAGGCGGTACCACTCTTTCCACTGCCAACCGATACTTGGATCCTGGTGGGGGTGGTGAAGATAAGACTCTCCTCCTTTGACAACTTTGTTGCGAAACTGACGATATGACCTAACGGGAAAATGATGAATAAGGATATGGGGGGGAGTGATAGAGACAAGGGGTAGTTTGGTGATTACATTGTGATTGCCTTGGGTGATGTGAGTGAAGAGGTTGGAAGTCATAACCTTGGGTTGATAGCGGTAGAGGAGGTAGCGATAGCTTAACTCCCGATCCATCTGGGCAAAATAGGGAATGGGTGAGTTCACTACCCAAAAAATGCCCAAGAATCTCCCGACTCCGATGGGGGGTAAATAGGAGAGCGAGTTCACATAATAGACTTGATTGTTGGCGGGTAAATCATCTTTGAGATTACCTGAGTCTGGGTACCAAAACTCATCCGCATCAGCGTGAAAGAGATGGGTGGCGCCCTGTTTTTCGACCGCCAGGCTCGCCATTTGGGAAACCCATTTACTTTGTTCGTAAGTATTGTCAGGTTGATGTAGATAGGTTAATACTCCTAGTTTTTCATATTTGTGAAGGATGTGAGCCGTACCGTCTAGCGAATTATTATCCATCGCGATAATATGATCCACACCGTGAGCAAGATGAAAACAAATATTGTCTTCGACAATGTCGGATTCGTCCCGTACGAGCAAGGTCATGACTAATTTAACTGCGTGAGCGCTAAACTTGAGAGGAGGAATAACTGCGGGTAGATCCCAGCGCTTGAGCCAGGTGTGTTCAGTATAAGTATGTGGGGAAATCCGAGGGCGAATGTCTTTTTCTTTCCAGGAGTAAGGATAAAAATATGGGCGGGGATAGATCCGAATGTCTTTGACCAAAACTCCGTGGGCAGAATAGTGGGTTAAGCCTTCGGCTTCCAAGAGCGCGATTGTGATCGTGGGAGATAAGGTATAGATAATGTTTGCGCCCAGGTATTGCCCGGATAAATATTGGTCTATCATTTTGGTGATAAACCAGTGGTTTTTTTCGGCTCCGAAAACTGCGTTATTCACCCAGTCGCGGTTTTTTTTGACCAATTGAAAGCCAAAGAAACACTTATTGAGCAGAAGTGGGTCCAGGGATTTGAGTAATTTGATATCGGTATCGAGATAGATCCCACCATATTGTTGAACCGCTAAGAGCCTGATCAAGTTGGAAGCATGCGCCCACTCTTTTTTCGCAATTGTTTCCCGCAAGTAAGGAAGAGAAAGGTCGATATTTTTTTCGTTCCAGAGCATGATGTGATAATTAGGATTGGTACGCCGCCAACTTTTGACGTATGGCTTGATAGATTGATCGTTGCCACCTAACCAGACATAGTGAATAATTTTAGGAATCATAATCGTTTATTTATTGGGTATTTGACGGAACCAGATAGTGTCAATCACCTTAACCCGACCACAGACTTTATCAACATTTTCTTTGACTTTAAAAATAATTTTGGGATCAGCGTGCACAAAACCATAATCGTGGCCACTATAAATACCTCCGGGTTTGACTTTGGAGTAGTAATTCTTGATGTCTTGACTGACGACAGGCTCGGTATGATCTCCATCAACGAAACAAAAATCAAAAGTGTGGTCGGCAATGACCTGGTGAGCTTGGGTGGAGTTCATGACGAGGAAGCTGACAGGTAAACTACTTAGATGTGCCAGGGCGTGATCGCGGAGAAAATCGAGATTGTGTGCCTCTCCACCAAAAGCCATATCACCATTAAAACTATCGATGCAAATTAGGTGAGCTTGACGCATGGCACAAATACTGGCAATAATATAACCACTATTCCCCTTCCAGGTTCCGACTTCGAGCGCAAAGCCGTGTGGCTTGATGGCTTTCTTGGCTAAATCCCAAATTACGCCAGATTCAATATCCGAATGAATAATTTCTCCTGGAATTCTGGCCCGCTTTAATACTTGTGGCTTGGAATAGTATCCTTGCAGTGTTTTTACTAGATGATTAATTGTAGAATTTTTCATAAGATATAATAAGCATAGCATATGAAAATACTGTTGTTGGCGGATATCGGGACAAATGAGACTGGCTTTTATCATGTGGGAGATGAGGCGATGTTTGAAGAGGTGATAAAATGGTACAAAAGACATCAACCCACCATTGAACTGGGAGTTTTGGCGAGATCAGTGTCTCATACTTATCTTGGAATATCAGCATATTTACATCTACCCTTTCCTCTGGCTGGTCATCAAGCAATACTGTATTGTCTGAAGTTGATGGTGAAGTCGGTTTTGGACTATCGATGGGGGATTAACCTATTTCGGACAGAACAACTCTCGTTTGTACGCAGTGTGTTGCGCTATAACATATTACATTTTACAGGGGGAGGAAATATCTATAGTCTTTGCCCTTCTTGGCTGTATTATGCCTTCTTTTTGATGTTTCTATTTTCGCTCCACAAAAGGAAGGTGATTATGACAAGCCAAACGATTGGACCACTCCAGGGAATTGACAGAATATTCGCCAGATATTTCTTAAATCTACCTAGCTTGATTGGTCTACGCAAGCCGCTCAATACGCCGAATCTGTTGGATAACTATGGAGTTGATAAACCAAGAATAGTTAGCATGCTGGACTCCGCTTACAACCTCCCAACAAAGACAGGTTTGCTACTACCAAGAACTAAGAGGCTAAGAATTGGGATTAGTCTGCACCAGTTGCGAGGTTGTGAACAGGTGATTTTAGAGTCCGTGGCTCACGCATTGACGGATTTAGCCGAAATTGAGCGAGTTGAACTTGTATTGATCCCGCATATCTTGATCAAGGAAAATAATAAGGAGTGGGGCAAGTGGTATATGAAACAACTTGTGAAAAGATTACCCTCAAACATCAAAGTAACCGCCCCGAGTTATACGAAGATTGTTAGCTCGGGATCAAGCCAGGCCCAAACGATCAAATATCTCACGAGTTGTTGTGATGTCATGGTAGTTACCAGGTATCACGGACTGATTTTCAGCCTGTCGACAAACACACCGGTATTAGTTTTATCGAGCGGGGAATACTATAATCATAAGAATATTAATGCCCTCAAATTTCTCTATGGAGACCATTACCTGAAATACTTTGTTGACTTGGGTCAACCATCAGCCGAAGTTGAAGTCACAAATAAATTGAAATCACTAATAAGTAAACGAAAAGCGGAAGAAGGGAAACTAGAAAAAAATAACGAAAAACTATCCAAAAGAATGGATATATTTTCCTTAGATCAATTATTTCCTTGGCTAGGTGTTAAGATAGAAGATGAATATGGTAAGAATAAAGCGGTTTATTGAATGTTTGCTCCCCGTGACTCTTTGTAACTTGAAATGTAGTTATTGCTATGTATTGCAGGAAAGACGCAGAACTAATGAGTTACCTAAATTTAAATATGACGTCAAGACTATCGCCGCCGCGCTATCCAAAGAACGTCTCGGCGGCATATCTTATATAAGTATCTGTGGAGCTGGGGAGACAATGATACCGGTTGAGCTTGTGGACATCGTTCGTGCTCTACTGGCTAACGGGCATTATGTAAATATCACGACGAATGGTACTCAAACCACTAGATTTAACGAACTCATGGAGATGCCGACGGAATATAGATCAAGATTGCATTTTGCTTTTTCTTTCCACTATTTGGAGTTGATTAAGCGAAAACAAATTGATGTTTTCTTTAATAATATTAAAAAGGTCAGAGCTGCCGGGTGCTCCTTTGTAGTACAGCTCAATATGGTAGACGAGTACATCCCTCATCTTGATAAAATTAGATCAATTTGTGTCCGAGAAGTGGGGGCGCCTCCGCAGATAGCGGCAACGAGAAACGAATTAACTACGCCATTTTCCTTGCTCACTAATCTCTCTAAAGCAAGATACCATGAGTTGGGAAAGAAATTTGCTTCACCATTGTATGATTTTACATTGAAGAATTTTATGGTCAAAAGAAAAGAATATTGCTATGCTGGTAAATGGTCGGGAGTATTAAACTTGGCGACAGGAGAAATGAGGCGTTGTTATAGTGATCCACTGCCCCAAAACATATTTGCGGACGTAACTAAACCGATCAAGTTTGAGGCTATGGGCAAATCGTGCGTTTGCAGTTATTGTGTTAATTCTTCACATTTTTTGTCTTTGGGAGTAATCCCTTTCAAGATGACTCCGAGTTATGCGGGGCTGAGAAATCGAGAGATCGCAAATTGGTATACTCCCAAAATGCGTAAGTTTCTCTCAGGAAAACTGATATATGCAAATATTAATTTGGAGTTGCTGATTGATTTGCTACGTCAACTTAAGAGGAATGTCGTAGCCCATATACGGGGTTGAGTCTATTAAATCATTCCGTGATCTAGTTGGATGATCCGCTTGGTCATTTTGTGCAGGAGGGGTTGGTTGTGGGAAACAATGAGGAGAGTGACCTCCTGGGTATGCAGTTCTTGGAGTTTGGCAAAACATTTCTTTTGGAAGCTTGCATCACCAACCGCTAGAATCTCGTCAATCAAGAGGATGTCAGGACCCGTGTGGATGGCAACGGAGAAAGCGAGGCGGAGATACATACCGGAACTATAATGTTTGACGGGAATATCGATAAAGTCCCAAAGCTCGGCAAAATTGACAATAGCCTTGAATTTGGACTCGACTTCGCTCCGGCTCATACCCAGGATTACTCCATTGAGATAGACATTCTCGCGTCCCGTGAGCTCGGGATGGAAACCGGCGCCTAACTCAATAAGCGGGGCTAGTCTGCCCTTGGTCGTAATTGTACCCTTGGTGGGCTGTGAAACCCCGGCAATCAACTTGAGGAGGGTAGACTTGCCGCTCCCATTGGGGCCCATAATCCCCACCGACTCCCCCCTCTTAATATCCAGATTAATATCTTGGAGAGCCCAGAACCACTCGCGCGTTTTCTTGCCCATAAAGAAGGCAGGCAAAAACTCTTTAAACGTTTTTTGCTCTTGTTTGAAAAATAACTTGCTTACGCCAGTTATTTTGATGGCTGTTTGATTAGACGACATCGGCAAAGACTCCTTCTAGGCGTTTGAATAACCGATAACCCACAAAGGTAATGAGACTAGAGACAAGAAGGGCAATTCCCAGACTAACTAAGTTGGGTATGCCTCCAGAGAGAATGGATTCACGATAGGCATTGATGATCACAGCCATCGGATTGAGCTGAAAGATCCACCGGTATTGATCTGGAAAAATCTCGGTCGGATAGATCACGGGGGTCAAGTACATGCCGATCGTGAGGATGAGCGAGAGGACGTACTGAATATCGCGATAAAACAGATTAATGGCAGCGAGGATGAGACACAGCCCGTAGGTAAAAATTTGCTGGATAATAAAAATGGGGATAACCCACAACAAGTTAATGGTCAATGCACTATGGGCGATGATCAAGAAAATTACAAAGACAGTGGAAGCAAGGAGAAAATCGACAATTTTGGAAAGAACAATACTAATCACAAAGATCTCACGAGGAAAATAGATTTTTTTGATCAGATTGGCACTAGAGACAAGTGAGTTGGTGGCTCCAACGAGCGAATTGGCAAAAAGTGTCCAGGGCAAGAGGCCGGCGTAAAGGAACACGGTATAGGGAGTACCAACAGTGGGAAAACGCACGATATGGGAAAAGACAAAAGCCATAACTAACATCTGGAAGAGGGGGTTGAGAATGACCCAAGCGTAACCCAGAATAGATTGTTTGTAGCGAGCCTTGATCTCTCGTGCTGTGAGTTCACGGGTGAGTTCTACGTAATGCGAGAGTGACATAGAGAGTATTATAGAGCAAAATTAGAGCGCGCGGTTGTGGAGGATAAAATTGGTGGTGTAGAGGAAAATGGCGGGGCTAGAGAGGAGGGCCGCGAGAGAGAACGAGCGGGTTGAGGCAACTTTTGAGAAAGCAATAAAGGCGAGGGGCATAAGGGGGAGAGCATAACGGCTAATATCTTCGTGCTGAAGAAAAATAAGAGGCAGGTAGAAAATAATCCCCAAGACACCCAACTGCCAAGTTTTACGACTAAAGAGGCGGATTATCGAAACCAAATACAAAAAATAATAAAGGACGCTCGCCTCTTGCCAAAAAGTTTCAATGTTGGGCGCGCCATAATTAAAAGTGGGGAAAATGGTTAGTTTAAAATGATGAAAGATCGAGATCGCAGAGAAGAAAGCCCAAAAATCTCCGGCCTGACGCAGATAAAAACAAAATACGCCCAAGAGAGCGAGGGGGACCAAGAGATAGGGAGAGTAGCGGTTGAGGGTGAGCCGGAGAGACTTAGAGCGATAGAGGTCTATGGAGGCGATAACTAGGTAAGTTAATCCGAGAAGGGCGCCTTGGGGACGAGTAAGCATGGCTAGGGCAGCAAGAGCTGCGGAGCTCCAGGGAGAATGACGGAAGTAGAATAAAAGACTACTGATCACAAGGAATAAAAAGAGAGGTTCCGAGCTACCGGTATGGCTGACAATAAACCAGCGAGGAGGGAGTAAAATCATCGGGAGCGTGAGGAGGAGAGGGTTAAATAAATGTAGCTCACGGGAGAGCAGATAGAAGGCAAGCAAGAAAGCTAGACTAAAAACCAGGGAGAACATGAGCATGGATTGATAATAACCGATGAACGAAAAACTACGAATGAACAGCGGGTAGAGGGGAAAGTGGGCGGGAAGAAAAGTAAAATTAGCTCTAATATCTTTCGACTGGATACTGTTATAGCGAACAGCGTCCTCTGGCACGTAGAGACTTTGGGCGGCAATTACATAACTCGGGCCATCCCAAGCTTTGAAGACACTACTCATCCCGCCACGAGTAGTTTTGGCAAAGAGAAAGAATGCACTGGAAAGAAAAGCAAATACTAAGGTAATGATTAACAAGTCTTTTTTCATAAAAATAGTATAGCCTAACTGACAAAGATCCCGCGAGCAAACTGGATGAAACAAATAATTGCTAGAGGTAGACAAAATACTAAATAAACCCAGATACCCCGACGTGTCTCTGGAATGAGCCAAGGGGTGAGGACGAGAATGTAGCGCGGAAGAGAGGAGAGCGTGCCAGTCAAGGATGGCAAAAGGAGAGAGAGTGCGAGATAAGCAGTAACGGAAGGCGGAAGTTTTCTAAATTTGAGCACAAGTGTCGAGAACGCCCAGGAGAAAAGACTAAACTCCAAAAGTGCCCGCCAAAAGGGAAAAGTTTGGAAACTAGTGGTCACAAAAATTTTCCCGTAACGATAAATAACTTGCGGAAGTAGGATGAGCTCTCCCCCACTGCGGCCTGCGCCAAACACTGGCTGGATATGAAAGAAAAGTAAGGGGTCTCCTACTGCGCGATAAAGAAAGAACATATATAGCAAAAGACCAGAGAGGGAAAGGAGAAAAAAGAATGAGCGATGGACGATGGTTAATGTTCGAGGAAGTAGTTCAATGAGTAAACTGATGGCGAGAAAAGCACCAACTAAACGGGTAGCGGAGGCGAGTCCAGCAAGAATGGCAGCAAGCCAAAAATGCTTTTCACGGAGTGCAACAAAAAACCACAGAGAAAGGGCAAAAAAAAGTGACTCGGTGTAGAGCGTAAGAAAGAAAAAAGCCGTAGGAAAAGATAATACAAGTAAGAAAAGCTGGGGGCGAGTGGGGAAGAGGCGTCGTAGAGCGATAAGTGCGAGGACGAGAGAGAGTAGAGAGAGGATCACTCCAGAGTAGAGTGGATCACCAACAACCCTGGTAAAAAAATTGATGAGGAGTGGATAAAGAGGAAAAAAAGCTTGACTCCCCCAGTCAGCATAGCCGTGAGTGGCAACGCGCAAATAATGGATACCGTCAAAGTGGGCGAAGGTCGCCCAAAAGCGAGAATAAAAAGGGGCAAGATCGGTATCGTAGTAGGGAAAACTCATTTCCATCTTGCGGTCTCGATTGGGCAGAGTCTGGTAAGATTTGCGGGATTATCACTCATTAATTGGGAGAATAGAGAGTCGATGTCATATATTTCGTGGATGGTCTTTGTGTCCCGCCAATCACGGGTTACTTGATCGGCAAAGCGACTGTAATCTTCGAGAGGAAATGTAATATAGAGAGCACTAAGATCATCTTGAGGAGCGGAGGCTTTTTCACAAATGAGATCTCTGATGGTGCGAGGATCAGCAGAAGCGATATTACCGAGTTTGCCAATCCGAGTCCAGCCGCGGGGATCGCCAGTAGTCCACTCGGCTCTGCTTTGAACAATTTTGGGATCATAAACGTTGTAAAAAATAACATAAAGAGGACCAAAATCACCCGCACTTTTGTCAATTACTGTCCGATACTCATTGCTCACCTTGCCAATGTACCTGGCGATATACTCTGCGTCGGCACTCCAAGCAAAAGTGGTGGACCTTGAGTAGACCAAAAAGTAATGCGCGAGATAGCGGGATTGGAAGAACAGGGAGATCAAGACAAACGCGAGCATGAGTGGCTTGGTAAGATCAGGCAGGCGAGATCGACAGTAGTCAAGTATGAAATAAAAACCGGCAGCGATAGGGAAAAATGCCAGGTAGAGACCCACAGTATTGCGGTAGAGTGAGACTTTGGCGGCGGAAGCAGCCACTGCCAGGGCGACGAAGAAGAAAATAAAAAAGAATCTTTGCTTAGACATAAATAGTGCGAGAGCACCAAGTAAAAATAATGGCAAAAGATAATATAAATATGGCCCGGTTGAGGGAGGAACGATATAGTTGTCGGCCGACTCAAGAAATAAATAATGAGGACTAAACTCCGCAAAGATAGTTTGGATAACAGCTTCGATCCGCATCAAAGGCTTGTTCCAATACAGGTAACAGGCTTTAGTAAGGAGAGGATTATGGTTAAGTGATTGATAGCAGAAATCGCGATTCTCATTGATAACCAGACTGTATTCAAATGCCCGAAGACTGCTTTCCTGGTTTAACCTGGTCAAACCTACCCCCGAGAAAAATTGAGACAAGATAGGGAGAGCCACCAGCAAGTAAAGGATAATCGTTTTGACGACAGCCAGGCGAGTATAACAAAGGCCTAGGATAACAGTCGCTAAACCTATAAAACGCAATGGGGCGTAAAAATAGCCAGCTAGAGAAAAGAGAATAATCCCCAAGTAATAAATCCTATCAATCCGCTGGGTATGAATAGCTCGAACCATACTATACATACCTGCCGTATAGAAAAATAAGGCCACGTTGGACTCGAAAAATAATCGACTAATCCCAAAAGCCCAGGGCGAAGTAGCAAATATTAAGGTGAGAAAACCATTTAAGATTGGTGAGCGCCGGAAAAGCTGGAGAGTCAGGTAGAGGACGATGACTGTCAAGAGACCGAAAATCGCGGAGGGAAGGCGGGTGGCAGTAGTTGTGAGACCAACGAGTTTGATGGCCGGGATGATTAGGTAGGGTAAGTTGAGTTTGTAATCACCAAATGATTTGAAGGACAGAGGCCAGGCTTGTCCCCATTGGTCACGACCGGTTTTTAAGAGAGAATAGGCATCATAACCATAACTAGCTTCATCGGCATGAATCCCTTGGGGAATAGTGCCAAGCTGGAAAAAGCGTAATAAAATGATGAGACCGGCCATGACAGTAATAACAAAGGGAAGGAGTTTATTCATGATGATAAAGTTTGAACATATATGGTTCTTGTCAGGTTTGCTGTTTTCGACCAAGTAAATTTTTTGGCTTGGACGAGTCCTCGCTCCACAAGCGAGGTGCGTTGGGCGGGAGAGGACAAGAGAGATTGGAGAGCGGAAGTCAAGTTGTCGTGATGCGGATCAAAATATGTGGCGGCCTCCCCGCCTACTTCGGGCAGACTACCCTGATTGCTCGACAAGACCGGGCATCCAGCTTTCATGGCCTCAAGGATTGGCAAGCCAAAACCTTCGTCCCAAGAGGGTTGACAGTAGAGCGTGGCTTCACGATAAATGGCTACCAAGTGGTGGCTAGGGACATAGCCCAAAAGATGAATATGTTTGGGCTTTTTCGAATCAATAATGGCTTGCTCGACAGCAAAATATTCGGGAATGGCAGGCTTATCGGCAAACACTTTGCCCACCAGTACCAGATGAGTGGAAGCATTATCAAGACGAGCAAAGGCTTGAATTAACCCGGGGAGATTTTTGTTCCAGTTGACGTCCCCGACATAGAGAATATAGCGATCAGGCAAATGATAAAGTTTCTTGAGTTTGGGAGTAAGAGCGAGGGTGGTGCGGGCAGTAGCCGAAGCTAGGGGTACCACGTGGACACGCTCCTGAGGAATACCCATAAGTGCGTGAATATCGGAGGCAGAACTATTTGAGTCGGTGAGGATCGCGTTGGTCCGGTGAGCCAGGAACTTTTGCACTTGCCACTTGAGTTTCCCCCTTTTACCGGCGGGGAAATGAGTGGGATATTTGAGCGGAATCAAGTCGTGAATTGTCACGATGGTGGGGACAGGAAATCGCCAAGGGAGCGTGAGGAAGTAGGGATCAAAAAAGGGGTAGTGGACGAGATCGACTTTGGTTGAGTAGGGATTACCTGTCGTCTCAACGAACTCATCGGCAGGGAAACTCGAGCGGAGAGCAGAAATTAATTCTCTAGTGTAGGCACCAACTCCTCTAGTCTTACTCGCGAGGGAGAGTGGGCTGGTACAGAAAGCTATCTTCATGATTTGATTCTTGTGAGAATATATAATTGGCGATAGCATGGGCCAAAATTGCAGTGTTTGAGAATAGGCAAAAACAATAGTAGTCGCCGATAAATACTGGTCTGCCAGGGAGTATTGGAGAGCCCCATTTTAAGTAGGATGGTCCAGAGCCAGTTACTAGTATTGCCCGATACGGTATAAGACCACTTATGGTTATGCGCAAGTAATTGAGGGATATAATCGAAGGGGGGCAAACCGTTCTTGACGTGCTCTGTCAAATAACCAAAGTGGGACCCATTGCGAAGATAAAAATATTGATCGAGCCGGCGGTCAATATCTTGTGAAGCAGAGCCAACGGGGAAAGTGAGATAGACTTTTTGAGTAGCAACGCGAAGCATCTCCTTGACAGCCTGAGCACGTAATTTGGTGGGCACGTGCTCAAGACAGTCAACAGAAATGACATAGTCAAAGGAATTAGCTTGAAAGGGTAGATGGGTGGCGCTGCCAATCACGGGTTTGAGGTAGCGATTTTGCTTGGTATAGTCAAAACCTCGATCGAGTCCAGTCACACGACGCGGGTAGTAGGTCGTAATCCCATGAATTTCGGAGCCAATCTCCAGGATTTTGTCGGATGGATGAGAAATCCGCTTTAATTCAGTAACAATGGGTAAATAACGCAGAGCGATAGAGATATCCCAACCGTCAAAATGGGAGTCGAGGTAACGCTTGAGCCAAGGACGAATAATTAATCCCAGAATCAGGATGGAGCCTAAGAGAGAAAGTAGGTTCCCTAGAGTTTCGACCTGGGTACTACTGACAAAGATATGATAGATATGATTACCCTGTGCTGGGCGAAAGATGATCTCACCATCGGGGCTGATTGAAAGAGGAAGAGTTTCCCCTTTTTCGTTTTGGGCAGTCCAGGAGGGAAAATAGTTACGCCGGATTAAGTAAGTAGTGTCAAAATCAGAAGTTGTTGAGCTCACGGTAAGACCACTAGAGTTAGTACTCATGAGTTTGAGCTCTGCATTGCCCGAGGCAATGCGGATTTCCTCGTCACCTTTCCATTTTTCTGTCCTGGGGGCCCAGCGAGGGAGTAATTCGAGACGAGATGAGGTGGTCGTTTTAAAACGATGAACATACATTTGAGTAGCAAATTGTTCGTTGTTTTGGAAGTAAGGGGGAGTCGAAAAGTAGAATCCAAACCCGAGGGCGATAATGCCGAGAAAGATCATGAGAGATTTCCTGGGAGCTACATAAAAAGCGATCATGGGAGAGGCAATGGTGAAGAGTGCAAGTAGGCGCCAAGGGAATTGAATAATTTGTATAGGAAAAAATAACCGCCAAAGGGGGAGTGCAAGGGGTAAAAGCATGAAGAGAGAGGTCAACACAGTAACAAGCCAAAACCTGAGATGGTGAGAGCCTTTATGTTTTAACCAGAGCCAAATAGCGATACCCAGCAACAACAGATTGGCAATACCCAACTGAAAAGATAAACCATCTCCTGCTCCAGCCACCGAGTGACCGCTCCCCCATCTGCTCCAAATAAGCTGGAGGGGGTAGAGAAAATGGTCGGCAAAGTTATAAGTGAAATTGGCGGCTGCACCAGAATAAATCAGCGAGGACTCAAAAATAAAAGGGAAGAGAAAAAACCCAGCAAGGAGGGTGGATATGACCAAACTAGTTACTGCTTTGATTTGAGTATGGCGTGATTGTCTCAATATGAGCAATAGATAGAGCGGAAGGAACAAAAAACTTAAAAAGTTGTGACTAAGAAAAAGTCCAAAATACGCCAACGGATGATACCACAATAGTTTGTTACTCTTGTTTAGATCATAAAGTGACAGAATGACCCAAGGTAACAAACAGATAGCCATAAATTCTCCGAGCGCCCCGCGCACAAAGAGATTAAGCATGAGATAGGGTGTGGTTAAGAAAATCAGAGCGGCAAAAAGAGCGCGTGAACGAGAAACCTTGGCAAAGAGAGCATAAACACCTAGTCCACCAAAGAAATAAAAGCCTAGAGAGATAAGTTTGATCGCCCATTTAGCGCTAAGCCCAATAAGCAGGAGAGGGGCTCCAAGATAATAGGGGCCAGGATAAACATAATTAAAAAGTGGCAGGCCAAAACCATTATCTAGGTTACCAGCCCAGCGGACCGGAAACTGGCCACTTTTGAGGGCATCGACAAAAGCCTCGAGCCGGATCACATGGAAAATACCGTCATGAGTCTCAATCCAAGCACGAGTACCCCAGATATTTCGAGTCAGAAATATTGTGAGCAAACACAGCGCCAAGATGTAGGGCCAGTGAGCGCGTAATTTAACCATTAGTGACCTATCTTCTTTTCCCAATATTTGACATAGGAGCTCGCAATATGAAGACCCGAATACCAGGCGAAGATAAAACCGGGGAAGCCATCCAGAAAACCCTTGTGACGGAGATAAATTGAAAGGAAACGAATAAAAGGTTTAAAGAGAATATATTGGATGATAGTCCAAGTGTCAGTGCCTAGCTTGTCTTCTTTCAACCAATCCTCGGCTTGTAGACTAGTATAGCGGTTACTACGCAACAAATAACGCGAAAAATTGGGATCGGCGATGTGGAGGAGATCCTCCGATAACCACTTGGTGGCTCCCGTAACTTCCATAAGTTCGTGGACAGAGGCTTGGGGTAATCTAGCTTGGCCGCGCTGGAAAAGTCTGATCACGGGATCTGGATACATCCCGCCCTTGGTCATCCAGCGGCCGAGGAAGTAATTGCGACGCTTGAGGTAATAAGCGGCAGGTTGAGTGTTAGCGGGTGCACTCACAATTGTACTAATCTCTTTGGCGAGCATAGAGCTGACTCGCTCATCGGCATCGAGTTGAAGGATCCACTCACCGCTACAGGCATCGATTGCATGCTGTTTGTTGATGTGGAAATTGGGACGATTGACCTCCTCTATGACTTTCGCTCCATATTTTGTGGCAATCTCGACTGTTTTATCAGTCGATTGTCCGTCGACGATCACGATCTCACCTGCAATAGATTTGATAGTTTCTAGACACTCACCCAGAGTATCTTCTTCGTTATAAACTGCGAGGGCGACCGAAAGTTTAACTGTTTGAGGCTCCATATGATTAGAGTATAGCTTATTTATCTCCCCTCATGAGGTGAAAGGCGACGGAACCATCGGGGAAGTATATCGTTTTTATGGTTGCGGGGTTTTCGAAAAAGTCATCGGCCTTGCCGATATACAAAATATCTTTGGTCCGCTTCTCATTGGCATAATCAAGATATTTAAAAGTATATTTACCCAAACTATATTCCCCCAGTTGATCTAGCCATAACTTGCCCTGGCGCTCGTACTCAAGATTGGGAAGGTTAGCTTTGATATACCAGCGAGGATCCCAGTGGTTGTAAAAAGCCAGGAAGAGCTGACCCTCACCATACCATTTGGTCATCACGATTTGCGAGTATTCACTCTCGTGTTGACTCAAATATTCTGCTACTTCTTTGTAACCGTATTGCCAATCTCGCGCAAAGGCCTTGGGATACCAAAAGAAATAGGCCAGAATAAAGATGATGGCTTGGATACCAAGGAGGAAAAGGATAATGCGGCGCCAAGGAACTTTCATTGTCGAGGCTCCAATACCTGCCAAGAGTTGCCAACCAGGTAAAGTCAAGAGACTACGCAAGACATGACCTTGATCACGAGTCAAGGCGGCAGGGATAATCCCCAAACCAATGATGATCAAGGGAAGATATTTAGTGGAAGAGGAATATTGTTTAAGACTGCGTAGCCCAGCCAATAGAAAAATAAATTCTGCCAAGTAAAGTACCCCAAAATAGGGCACGTGATGTTGCTTATGACTCCCAGCTTCTAGGAGTAAAAAGGAAGGATTATAGTAGGTTAACCAGTTGGCACTAAACTGATGGAGAGAATAAGTGTATTTATTAAAGATTAACTTGCCGGCCATTTTGGGGAGCATGGGATTTTGACGATAGTCTACAAACTCGGCGAGGGCGGTCTGATTGGTGCTCACCCCTACTTGGGAGTAGCGGAATTGGGAGCGGCCGGAGAATAGATCAATAATTAGGGGCGCAGCAAACAAAGCTAACACGCCCAAAAAAAGTGCTACCGCTTTAAGATTCTTGTAGAGTTTGGTCGACCAAATTAGGTAAAGTGCGAGCAAAGGGACAACAACCTTGGCGCTATTGTAGGTATGGGGAGCGAGACCAAAAAAGATGGCTGACCATAGATATCGATTTTGGAGAAAAAAATATAGTCCAGCAAGTATCAGAGTGAGGGAGACATTGGCCTCAAAAGCGGGTCGCGAAAGTAACAGGTGCCAGGGAGAAATTGCGAGGAACAAGGCAGACCACAAACCGACTTTTTCACTATAGAGTTTTTTGCCTAGGAGATAAGTGAGATAAACAGCTATAATGCCAGCGAGGGCAGAGGGTAGGCGCACTGCCCAAGCGTTTAACCCCAAGATTTTGATAAAAGGGACTAACAGATAAATATAGACCGCGGACTTCCACTCTCCGTAGGAGCGAAACAAGAGGGGCATGCGACTCCCCCACTCGTCCATCCCCGTCTCACCTACAGTGTAAGCTGTGTATCCCATGGAAACTTCATCCCAGTTGAGAGAAGGCGGGACAGAGGGTAGCCACAATAAACGTAGAACAGCCGCAAGAATAATAATCCACTTAAGCATACCAATACCCCCGAGTAAACAAGATGATACCGATTATACTCATGACAATGAACAATGACCAATGGACAATGCGCAACGTGCGAGGGAGTATGGGGATCATGAGAAAAAGCGGGAAGAGAGTCAGAGAAAAACGGGGCATAGAACCGAGAGAACCGGTGGAGAGTGGCAGAGCTAGGGTAGCGAGGGCATAATATTTGTAAGCAGAATCCAGTTTAGTTTGCCGCCAAAAACGAATGAGAAGATAGATAAAAATAGTAGTAACTATTACTTCGATTAAGACAACCAGGTGAGTTAAGTCGGGAATAAATTCAAAGGTGAGCGCGCGAAAGTAATTGCCGAGCGTGATCCAGGGAGCTGTGGGGTTGGCTTTGCCCCAACCAGACTGAGCAGAGTACCAAGCGAGGGCACTCCCTGTTTGGAAATAGAGGTAAGTCATGTAGGCAAATAAGCCAGAGAGCCCAAGGATTGGGAGGAGGGAACGGCGGAACTTAAACAGTAAAAACAACACGAGAAAAATACCATTAATCCGAGTCGCTGTGGCAAGAGCTGTCGTTAAGACCGCTTTGCCTGATTCTCCCCTATCGGCAAAATAAAAGGTAAGGACGGTGAGAAACAAAAATAATGGTTCGGTGTAGATAGCGGAAAGAAAAATTGCGCCCGGAGATAATAATACGAGCCATAATAAGGTAAGTGGATTCTTTAGGTAGCTTGACACCCATTTTAACAAGACAACGATAAAACCGATTGAAGAGAGCAAACTCACGAGGTGTGCGGATAAATAAAGATCTAAACCAGTTTTACTGACTAAATTTATAAGAAGCGGGAAGAGCGGGAAAAAGGCATATTCGGATTGACCCAGAATAGTTTGGTAACCATTAACGGCAATATTTAGATAGTGAGCGCCGTCAAAGTTGGCCCAGCTCCAAAGCAAAAAGTTGCGATGATAAAAACTGGCTATAGCGCTAGATGGAGCATAGCGCATGGGAAGTAAGAAATACCCAAGCGCAGTAACCCCAAGGACAAAAAGGGAATAGAGGAGAATAATCCCGAGCGTTTTTTTCGGAGAGACAGGCGGAACAAATAAATCACGCGCATGGATAATCAAATCAATGAGGATTTTCTTGAGGCGTCCGTGATACTCCCAAGCCGAATCGGTAAATAACTTGAGCACAATGGGGTTGGTCCGGGAAGAGACGCCGTGGGTGTGAATGACCTTTGCACGCGGATCGTAGATCACGGGGATACCAGCATGCCCCGCGCGGTCACACATATCGAGATCTTCAAAATAGAGAAAGAACCGAGGGCTTAATCCACCCAGTTCCTCCCAGACAGCGCGGGGAATGAGCCAAGCTGCGGCCACCGCGGCATGGACACGACGGAGAGATTTACCTGCTGGCAAGTACTTGCCATAGGCACCCTTGATGTTGAACCAATATTCTTTGACTGCGTTGCCAATGGTTTGGGGACGGTAACAAGATGCTTGGGGAGTGCCATCTGGATTAACGAGCGCGGGGGCGATGATCGCACGATTGTGGTAGGACCTGACTGTGGTTATCATCCTGGCAAGGGCAGTTTTGCTTACAGAAGTATCGGGGTTCAAGAGAAAAATATATTCACCATGACATTTTTCCGCCCCAAGATTGACTGCTCGACTAAAACCAAGATTGGGATTGGGGGGAGAATTGTCGATCACAATAACTTCTGCACCAGGAAAATTGCTTACGGACTTGACCGATCGAGCGAGAAATTGACCTGCGTTGTAGTTGACGATGATGACACTAACTAGTGGTTTTGCCATAGGGATAGAACCTTCATATCACTGCAGGTAGAGGCGAGTTTTTCGATGTGGCGTCCACGTAGAGCTTGCGGGAGCAAGGCGAGTGCGGCGAAAAATGGTCTAGGATAGTTTTTGATAAAGCTGGGGATTTTGAAGAGGTGAGACCAGAATAGACTTGATTCATGAATATTTTTCCAGACAAAAAGGAATTGGTTACGTTGAGCGGTAGCTTTCACAAATTCAGAAGTGAAATTACTGGCAATCACACTCTTTGGGTGATCGTGAACACATTTACACTGGGGATCCCAGACGATCCGCCATCCCCTTTTCCAGGCACGGTAGCCCAAGTCCACATCTTCCCAGTAGAAAGGTTTATACATAAGATCCATCCCCCCCAGACTCAACCATTTCTGGCGGTCAAAGGCGGCTTGGCCACCTGAGGCCCAGAGACTAGGGTTAGTTAATTTGATATTCTCCTTAGTGGGCTCGACTTTGGCGTGCTGGAGGAGACCACCTTCCCACCCACCCCCTGCCCAAGCCTCACCACTATTAAAAGTCACGGCAAAAACAGAGGGATCAGAAAACTGTTTGAGACAATTCGCAAAACAGTCTGGGGAGGGGCGCACGTCGGTGTTTAGGGGGATGACGATATCCCCTTTGGCGAGTTTGACCCCCCGATTGACGGTATAGGAAAACCCCCCATTCTCCGGATTGGCATAGAAGCGGATTTTGGAACCCAGGGAACGGAGATAGACGGCTGACAAGTCATGCGCACTGGCATCATCCACAACCACAATCTCTGCCTTGACCTTGGCGGCGGCTTGGAAGACATGGGGCAAATTTTGTTTGAGCTGACTTTCACTGTTCCAACTGGGGATGACAATGCTGACTTTGGGTTGATACATGACTATGATTTTAACCTAGTTACTAAAAACTACCAACCTAAATCCGGCCAGAGAATTTTGATAAGTCACTGATGGTGCTTCTGCAGGTGCGGGAATATGGTCTAGCCCAGAATCAGCAACGTAAAGTTTGAGCCGATTAGCCGATTGGTTAGAAATATTTAGCTGATTGAGATAGTAGGCAAACCCAAACTGCTGTGATTCTGGTAAGAGCAGGCGCAACTCGACTCCATCCTGGAGATAGGGAGTGGCGGAAGTAAGTAAATCTTTTTTGGTGCGCATGCTACCGGGACCAGTACGAAAATCTAGGGAGTGAAAGTTGAGACCTACAACGAGGACGATGGCGAGGTACATAACTGGACGAGGCAAAATAGAAAGCAGTTGAGTGGATAGGATGACGAGGGGGATGAGCATGGCATTTAAATAATATTCGGCAAATCCAGGATCACGATACAAAAGGAGGGAAAGGATCAGGGTAACAATAATGAGAAGGGAAAGTTGGACTTTGATATTTGCCTTCAAATGAATAAAAGCGTAGCAAATGAGGATCAAAAAGAAGAGACAACCCAGAACCAAGTATGGTTCACCCACAAATAACCGAGAGGTGGTATAGCCAATTTTATTGATAAGAACTTGAGCAAACTCCAAGATGGCGACGGGAGTCTCGTTTGATTTAACAAATAGATAATCTTTAAATGCACGGATGTTACTCCCACTAGTTTTGAGATCAGACAAAACCAGGGGCAATTGAGGTAAGAATACGCTAACGAGATAGAGTAGCCAATGAGAGAAATGACGAGTGGCACGGCAAATGGGGACAGCGAGATAAAGTAGCAGGACAGCGGCTACAGGGAGGAGAGTGAGATGGATGCTGGTTGAGGAGGCCAAGATGAGCAGAAATAAAATAATTAGAAGTGGCGAAGGATGAGACAAGAGACGAGTCGCCAAGACTAGCACAAGAATCACCCAAGGATGGACCAGTGAGACGTTCCAGGGGGTAAGGGAAGAATTGATGAGGAGCGATGATACTGCCCAGATAATTCCAGCCAAAGGAGAGATCCAAACTGAGAGACCGATGGCTACGGCAATGTCTAGTGTTATTGATATCCAGACAAGAGAGAGGGGGTTGTGACTAGTTAGCGCATAAACAGGCTGTACCAGGTAATGGTAGAGTGGCCCTAAATAAAACCCACCAATATCACCCCGGACAATCGGGCCAAGGAGAGGAAGATGACCGGATTTAAGTGATTGTTCGAGTACACTCACATCGCGAGTTTGATCCCAACCATAATTTGTGCGTCCTTCGTAGTTATAGATACGCAACATGATTGCAGCCAAGGTAATGACAAAGATAAGGAAAATTTTTTGTTTCATGTTACTTACGATTTCTCTTTAACAAGCGGGAAAGAACCAGACCCACCAAAGAGCCCCAAATCACAAAAAATCCCCAATCAGCTAAAATACGCGGAGGGATCTGTTGGAGAGACTCGACGAAAGTATCTTGGATAGATTGATAATAGAAAGTTTTGAAATGTAGATCACCGTTATGAGCCTCTACGTCCAAAATGAGTGGGCGAATTTGGAGAGGGTCGGTCGATTTGGGAGCAATAATTTCAACTTGATACGTTTTGTTGGCAGAATCGGCAATTTTCGGAAACTGAAATTTGGTACAGTCCTGAAAATCGATATTGGCACTACTAAAATCTAGGCTGCGAACAACTTGTTTCCCCTCACTCAAGACAAATTGAAGAGGAAAAGAAATTTGATTCCGATCGGGATTACGCAAACAGACACTGACGATATCCAAATTATTGCGAGTACTATAAAAAGTTTGAGAAATCTGACTACCTTGACCGAAGTGAAGAAGTGAGGTAGTGAGAGGTTGGTGAACATCTAATCTATGCATTTTTGTCTCTCCCTAAATACCAACTCAAGAATAAGGCGGTACCCATAAAAAGACTATTGACGAGATTACGTAGGCGATTGATGTCGTAGGCGAGACTCAAAAGATAGCGCGATTTAGGGAGATCGTCAAAGGCGGGAGCAAGCCAAATCAAGAGCTCATTGGTAACATTGGCTTGGATTTCTAAGAGGCGGAAAAAGAACAAACCAATTACCCACAGGCCGATAAGGCGTAAGCGAGCATCGCGAACAGCGGCGATTACTAGGTAAGGAATGATCCACATAAACCACTGTTGATGGAAGTTGGTAGTGGCATAATACCAGAGGAGGATCATGACCATGGGAGTAGAGAGCGAAGATAATTTGCCGCGAAGCTTGTAAGCAGTCCACAAGAAAATGAGAGCATAACCAATAAAGAAGGGGTAGACTCCATCAAACCCGCCGATGGCCCACATAAAATCCAACATCTTCTGTGATTGCCAGGAGAAGAGGACAGTACTGCGAAAGAAAGCGTGAGACCAAAATGGCATGGTAGTGAGAATAAAGGGCAAGAGCCCGACAAAGAAAAGTTTAGCCATCTGCCACAGATTTTTGCCCAAGATCACTGCTAAGAAGGGTAAAAGTAAGAGAGGATAATTTTTAAATGACGCCGCCAAACCAAATAACAGTGCACAAGTGTAGGGTTTATTTTTACTTCCCAACCAAACTCCAACTAACATCAGGGCGGTTGGGATAATATCAAATTGACCCCACACGTAAGGCAAATAGATCACGATTGGATTGAGCCACCAGTATTTGAGAGCGAGCTTTTGCTCAGACTCTTTGGAGAAAAAACGTAAGAGAAAAAAGAGCGCCAAAAAATCAAATAACAGATATGGTATCTTCATTAAAAAGAGATAGCGCCAAACGTGGGGATGAGTAATGACGGAGAGGAGATCGTTACCATATCCTTCTATCCAGCGGACAAACTCACCGCCATAGAATGGTTTGAGAGCGGTCATGACTCCTCCCAGAGTAAAGTAGGTAAGTGGAGGATAGATAAAGTAGTCACGCCCAAAATTGACATTGACGGCGTAATCAACTGGGCCACTTGCGGCTACTTCGTAAACATTGGTGATACCTTTAAAGGGGAGGTTGTAGACTGCAAAATTAATCCCCCGGATATCCCAGTGACCGGTGAAGGGCATAAGTAGTAATCGGATCAAGAGTCCGAACAAAAATATTTTTGAAGTGATAATTTGTTTAATAGTCATAGTATGTTTTTGAGTTGCTCGGTAAAATTCTCGACTGAATAGGAAGAGATGTCAAGCTGAATAGTTTGCGGATTTTGGGAGAGCCAGATAGTTTTGGTGATTAATTCTTCGATAGTTGCCCAGTGCAGAGCAGGGTCTTGTACAATTTCTTTTTGACCTCCTACGGGGACAACGAGAGGGACACATCCGGCAGAAATTGCTTCGACCGTGCTGATCCCAAAGTGCTCGGTGAGTTCGGGATTTTTTGTTTCGTCTACTTGGTAGCCAGCGGCGTGCCAATATATTTGGCTTACGGCATACAGCTTACAGAGTTCATCATAGCCAGCATTAATAATAAATTCGATGGGGAGCCCTTCGGCGAGTTTGCGTAGATGATTAACCCAGTCTTCACTACTGGTAGCACCAGCCAAGATTAGCTTCCATCCCGGCAATTGTGAGGAGAGAGCACGCCAAGCCTCAATTAAAACGTCTTGATGCTTGGTGTTGAGAGACGGCTCAAAGCGGCCAACGGACAAAATGAGTTTTTCTTTGGGGCTAGACTTGATTGGGGTGACAGGTGGATAGAGAATGGTTGAGTTGAGCCCAAATTCAGTATCAATGATTTGCTTGGTGAAATGAGAGTTGACGAGCACAGTTGAGATGAGTCGTTTTTTGAGTTGATTTTGCCAGGATTTGCCTCCTACCCCGTGAAAGGGAACCTGCATATGAAGGAGATTGTGCTTGCCCCCGAGGAGCGGGATTGAACCATCGGATAAGTACACGACTACATTGTAGGGACGGGTAGCAAGGAACATGGCCAATGGTCTATGACCAATGTACAATTTTTTTATTGAGGGGTCTAGGTGAGAATTGTTTAAGTGAATGCCGAGCATATTCGAGAGAGTATAAATTTCTTCGAGATTGTCCCAGGCAAAATAAATGTCGTGACCAAGTGACTCCAGCACTGAGGCTACCGAGAGCATGTAGCGCTCCCCTCCCCCCAGATGATCTAAGTAGGGGCTGACAATCAGAGCTTTTTT
>JAZDDW010000002.1:0-29424 GCA_043809365.1 bacterium | reverse complement strand
GATCTCTGGTACCTCACCCGACGATTTCTTTGTCGAAATGATCGAACTACCAAATTCTCTGCACCCTTTCTTCCTTGCCACCCAAGCCCACCCCGAATACAAGTCTCGCCCTCTCACACCTCACCCCATTTTCCTCGCCTTTCTCAAAGCAACTAATAAAATCAGACCCTGAAGTATTATTGTCGAAAATCTATATCTCTGCTAAAATACTTCGCATGGCTAACTCAATTAAGCACAAAGACATTACTTTTCACGTCGGCGACACTGTGCGTGTTCACCATTCAATCAAAGAAGGGGACAAGTCCCGTACGCAAATCTTTGAGGGAGTCTGCATTGCCATCCACGCCAAAGACGATCCCACTTTTGTGGTGAGGAAAATTGCCTCAGGTAGTATTGGCGTCGAAAAGATTTTCCCGCTTCATGCTCCAGTCATCGAGAAAATAGAAATCAAAAAAACTAGTTTTGCTCGTCGCGCCAAACTCTACTTTATGCGCGACCTCAAAGGCAAGGCCGCCTCAACCGTCAAAATTGCCAAGACAGTTTAATCTCCATCGGGTATTTCTTGCCCCTTCGTCACTCCGTCGTCTGCTTCTTGCCACTCTTCTGTAGCAGTTGGATCAGCTATATAATCAATCGGGAGAACTTCACTCTCAATGGATAACATACTTACCTCCTTTTGTGACCCCGTCCGGATTTGAACCGGAGTTAGCGGGATGAAAACCCGCTGTACTAACCAGGCTATACGACGGGGCCAAAATTCAGTGGGCTTTGCCCACCGAAGTCTTGACGAAGGTGGGCCCACTGGGATTCGGACCCAGTCACTCCCGACAAGTCGGGATGCTCTAACCACTTTAGAGTTGGACTCAATTTTGTTGTGGGCCCACTGGGATTCGGACCCAGGACACCCTGCTTAAAAGGCAGGTGCTCTAACCAGGCTGAGCTATAGGCCCCACATTACTAATTAGCTCTCGGATTTTAATTTTGCTTTTAAGGGATTTAAGATAGAGCTCTCTCTTAAAGGCCTCTGACCTACTATTATACAGCTCCTTATAGACTAAAGACCAGCTTCCAGTCCTAGTATATTTACTTCGATGGCTTTGGTGACGCTTGAATCGGTCGGCTAAATTTTGCGTTTGCCCAATATAATACTTATCTTTCTGACTATCATATAAAATATATAGATAGCTTTTCATTGAACAGGACACTCCCGACAAGTCGGGATGCTCTAACCAGGCTGAGCTATAGGCCCCACTTGTCGTATTGTACCAAATAACCTGGTCTTTGAGAAGAAAATCACGTTCACGAGACTACTTTAGTCTTAATAGCTTGAGAATTTTTGTAACCATAGTTTGAACGTCTGCAAGTATTCTTTGCATGGCAGTCTGTTTCACTTCTGTTTTTTCTAGACGAGCCCTCATAGAGTCTAATTCAGCCTGGAGTTTGTCGTACTGGGTGTCTGGAGAGTTCTTATCTACACAGTATCCTACTATACTTACTTGTTCATCATTGGCAGGGATTAAGCTGAGCCCGTCACAACAGTTGGCTTGTTTCGATTTGAAAATTGGCTGATTAATAAAGGTACATTGGGGACTTTCTGTGGCTTTTCCGTCCAATATTTTGACCACGTAATGTTTGGTTGCAAGTAAGCGAGAATCGCTATTCGAGGTGTCGTAGGCTTTGACAGAGAGTTTTGCCGTACCTACCTCACTCCCGTTGATCCGGATTAGAGAACCATCAGAATTGAGATTTTCCAAGTTTAAACTACCATTTGGAGAATAATCCCAGGAGAATTTTTGGTAATTAGAACTGAGCGTGTTCTTGGACTCTAGTCCGACTTTGATGGTGAACCAAGTACCTGGTTCGTTGGTAATGGTGATTGGACTATCAGCACTAGAATTGATGGCATATCCCATATCGACTGAACTGGCCAAATCCATAAAAGCATTGATGCTACAGCCATTGCAGATAATCTGGTTGTTTGCGCCGGACTTGTCAGTAAATACCACGTTTTGCTTGAACGGGGTACCCACGGTCGAGGTGATTGTGCCACCACCTTTTACATCATAGTAAAGCCAGGATTGGTTTGCGTCTACGCCATACGTGCGTAATTCAGTAAGTTCCCAAGTAGAGCCTGTTCGCCGGAAATAGAGATACAGCCGCATCTCGACTGGACTCGCGTTCATTTTGGCGTCGTAACCGTAGGGATCTTCGTACCAAGTTGACTCGAGTGTTGTGTAAGTATTGTCGGAGCCATCATCGTAACCGTCTGAGTGGATGGCAACGGGCTCTTTGCCGAGAAAAAATTGGTTATTACCGATCATGAGCATAAAATGATCGGCGGAAAAGGAAGCAAATTTGGTCTTCCAGTTGACTGGCGCGTCCGTATTGATAGGCAAACTTTGGTCGAGCATGAGCATGTTGGCGCATTCGACCTTGCCTTTGTCTGTTTCGATGGTAAAGAGAGTGCTAGTGTTATATTTGTCGGATTGGAACTGGTTGACTTTGACTAAAATCTGGGTAAAGCCGTTGGTGCTATTTAAAAATTGATGATTGGAGTTGCAGCTAATTGTTTTGTCGGTCAGGTTTTCGATACAAATACTGCCGGGTGGGTACATCTTGTAGTCGAGGATACTAAGTGGCTCCTGGCCACCACTGATGTTGGTGGTGTAAACCCGAGAGATTGTGGTGGGTGTAGGGACAGCGAGCAGATTTTTGAGATTGAGGGAGTAAACGTAGTAACTATCGAAGTTCGTCCGAGTTCCACTAGGAACTAGGGTGCCGTTGTAGCTATAGGGTAAGGAAGAGTTGCGGTAGACCTTGTACATGCTTACGTCACACCGAAGATCTGCTGCCTGTGTGGTCTGGGCGCGAGTTGGTGGTACCAGAAGAAAAAAGACGCTAAATAAGAAAGCCAAATAAGTAAGTTTTTTCACTCATTTGATCTTAGCAGAAATTGTGGAGAGAATACAACAGTTAAGCTTTATCGAAAAATTGTCTTATGTCGCTTTTGGTATTGTAAAAACCATCTTTAACTGTTATCATAAATTCCCGTATGACATCATCACTACATATCTCAATTGCCGCGGAATCAGTCTTTCATTTCCTTGGCGTACCCATTAGTAATTCTATCTTAACTTCCTGGGTTATCTCTTTCCTCACTCTTTTAATCTGTATCAAAGTTGGCAAGTCTTTGGTGATGCAGGGCAAACTTACCCGCCTCCAAATGTTTTTTGAGTTTATGCTCGAAGGACTCTATAACATCGTCGAAAGTATTGCCGGCTCCACCAAAGCCAAACTATTTTTCCCCATGGTTGTCACTTTCTTTATCTTCATCGTTCCGGCTAACTGGTCGGGGCTCTTACCCGGAGCCGGCTCCATCGGCTTTAATGCGATCCACGCCGGCGAGTCTGTCTTTATTCCTCTTTTACGCGGACCTACCGCTGATATCAACACTGCCCTCGCTCTCTCTTTGATCACCATGATCATGGTCCAAGTTTATGGTTTCAAGTATTTGGGCTTTGGCTATCTCAAAAAATTCTTTAACTTTAGCAATCCCATCAACGCGTTTGTGGGCATCTTGGAACTAGTTTCTGAGTTTTCCAAAATTATTTCCTTTACCTTTCGTCTCTTTGGCAATATTTTCGCCGGTGAAGTCTTGATCTCGGTTATGACGTTCTTGATTCCCCTCGGTCTACCCATGCCTTTCTATGGTCTGGAGATTTTTGTGGGCGTGATCCAAGGCCTCGTCTTTATGATGCTCTCTACCGTCTTTATGAACAATGCTACCCTAGCACACGAGGGAGAACACTAAATTTAGTTAGTCAAATTAGTTAATTAATTAAAAAGGAGTCTATATGGCAGCAGAAGCAGTGGCACAAGCCACCCAAATGATATTTGATAGCAACATCGCCGTTGGTTTGGCTATGGGTCTTGGGGCCATCGGACCTGGCATTGGTATTGGTCTCGTAGGACTTGGCGCCATGCAAGCCATTGGACGCAACCCCGAAGCTTCGAGCAAAATTCAAACCAACATGATTCTTGGTTTTGCTTTTGCTGAGGCCGTTGCTATCTATGCTCTCGTTATTGCGCTTATTCTAAAATTCGTCTAAAGGAGGATCCATGCAAATTAATATCTGGCAAGTCCTCTTCCAAGCCTTTAACTTTGGTCTCATCCTCTATGTCTTGACCAAATACCTCTATAAACCCCTCATGAAGTTGTTAGATGATCGCGCCAAAAAGATTAACGAGGGTCTCATTGCAGCCGAAAAAAATCTTAAATCAGCCGCCGAAAGCGAAAAAACACTCAAGGCCGAGCTGACCAAAACCAAAAAATCTGCCGCCGCTATCCTTGCTAGCGCCGAAAAAGAAGGCAAGCTCAAGGCTAACGAAATCATCGAACAAGCTAGGGTCAAAGCCAAAGCCGAAACCGACAAAATTCGCGCAGATGTGCAAAGCGAACAATCCGCGCTCGACAAATTGATCGAAAAGAAAGCGACTGTTCTGGCTACTGCAATTGTCAAAAAAGCCTTGGCGGATACTCTTTCTGCCCAGGATTCGGCCAAAATTACTAGTGCAATTATCGCCAAACTAAAATAATCTATGACTACCATTACTGCCAGCTCCGCCTCCAAACTCTCATCCAGTGAGCTCAAAAAGCTTGAGAGCTTTGCCCATAACCAATTTGGTACTACCGCCAAGCTAGAACAAAAGCTTGATCCAAATCAAGTTACTGGCATCAAACTCACCCTCGGTGATCGCGAGCTCGATTTATCTCTCTTATCCACACTCAAGTCCGTTCCCACCATTAAGAGTGTGGGGACAATTTTGAGCTTAGGTGATGGAGTTGCGATGGTTGCTGGCCTATCGAACGTCATGATGAGCGAGTTGCTCCTGTTTGAGGGTGGTACCTACGGACTGGCTATGTCACTGCTTACAACTTCTGTCGGTGTGGTGCTCCTAGGTACCTATACACATCTCAAAGAGGGAGGTAGGGTAGAGACCACGGGTCGTGTTCTCTCCGTTCCTGTGGGGCCCAATTTCCTTGGCAGAGTAGTTGATGGCCTCGGGATGGCAATTGATGGCCTACCTGATCCAGTAGGGGAGGAAATCTATCCGGTCGAAAATATTGCCCCAGGCGTGATTACCCGAGAGCACGTCTCCCAACCCGTCCAAACTGGCATTGTGGCCATCGACTCCATGATCCCCCTCGGTCGGGGTCAACGTGAGCTCATTATTGGCGATCGTGGTATTGGGAAAAGTTCGATAGCGGTCACCACCATCATTAATCAGAAAAAAGAAAACCTCAAATGTATCTACGTAACAATTGGTCAAAAACGGTCTTTTGTGGCTCAACTCCAAAATACTCTCGCCAAATATGGGGCCATGGAATACACCACGATTGTCGCCGCTACTGCCTCCGATCCCGCCTCGATGCAGTTTATCGCGCCCTATGCAGCCACCGCGATGGGTGAGTACTATGCCAAACATGGGGCTGACGCTCTCATTATCTACGATGATTTGAGTAAACATGCCTGGGCCTATCGCGAACTCTCACTTCTCTTGCGCCGCCCCTCCGGTCGCGAAGCTTATCCCGGGGATGTTTTTTACCTTCATTCCCGTCTCCTCGAGCGCAGTTGTCGCTTGAGCAAGGAGTATGGTGGTGGCTCCTTGACCGCGCTACCCATCATCGAAACCCAAGCAGGGGATGTCTCGGCCTATATCCCCACCAACGTCATCAGTATTACCGATGGCCAGATTTATCTCGAATCCGATCTCTTCAATTCTGGTTTCAAACCCGCCGTCAACGTTGGTTTGTCGGTCTCGCGCGTGGGAGGAGATGCCCAGATCAAGACAATGAAGAAAATTGCCGGCCGTCTCCGCCTGGATCTTGCTCAATATCGCGAACTAGCCGCTTTTGCCCAGTTTGCCTCCGATCTCGACGCCAAAACCAAGGCTCAACTGGAAAAAGGTGCTCGAGTCTCCGAGATCCTCAAACAAGGATGGGACGAACCTCTCGATGTCTATTCCCAGATTGTTCTCATTTGGCTCGTTACCGAAGGTTACTCCGCCTCCGTAGAACTCAAAAATATGGCAGAGTGGAAAAAGATTGTGCTCTCCTATTTGACTACCCAAGCCGGCAAATCTTCCCTCCAAATCGTGCAAAAAGCTGGCACCATCACCGATCCCGTGCTTGTCGAGCTCAAGAAATTGGCGCTTAAAATCGGCGAGTTAACCCAACACTTAAATATCAACACCGAGGTTTAACCTATGGGTAACCTCATTGGCATCCGCAGGCGCATCAAATCAGCCAAGAATATCGCTCAGATCACCCGTGCCATGCAAATGGTCTCAGCTTCCAAAATGAAAAAGGCTCAAGATGTGGCCCTCGCTAGCCGACCTTTTACTGACAAATTAAAAGAGGTAATGTCTCACGTCACTCGCTCCCAGTCTACTCGCCACTCACTCACCACGATTCGCCCAGTCCACTCTATCCTTGTCCTGCTCGTCAGTACCAACAAAGGAATGTGTGGTGGCTTAAACGTCAATCTTTATCGAGGACTCCTCGATTTTGCTTCTAGTCATCCCGAGGTTACTTTGAGCATCGCCACCATTGGCAAAAAAGCCAAGTATTTTGTGCCAGGCCGCGAGGTTGAGCTCGCCGCGAAATTTAATGATTTAAGCGAAACTCCCAGTTTTGCCGAAACAAGAGTCGTTGCCAAATATGCCCTTGATAGTTTCGTTAGTGGCAAATACGACCAAGTTTACCTCGCCTACCCCAAATTTATCTCGACCCTCCAAAACGATATTACCTTTGCAGAGCTTCTCCCCATTCAGTCAGACTATGATTCTGTCATAAGTACCCCTGTAGACTACACCATCGAACCGGGAGAGTCCACCCTTCTAGGTTCCCTTTTACCCTACCAAGTAGAAATGTCGGTTTACCAAACCATTCTCGAATCCCGCGCTTCCGAACACTCCGCTCGGATGGTAGCCATGAAGAGCGCCTCCGACAACGCCAAAGAATTGATTGGTAATCTTACTCTCGATTATAACCAAGCTAGACAGTCTCAAGTTACTTCTGAACTCTTAGATGTGACGACTGCTCGGATGGCGATAGAATAATATTATATTTATGGAGGCTAATATGGCTAATTCGGCAAATAAGGCAAATGTAGGAAGAGTTATTCAAATCGTCTCCGTCGTGGTCGACGTGCAGTTTGCTGGCTATGTGCCCGCCATCTACAATGCTCTTACCGTGCAACTCCCCCAAGGTGGTCAGATTGTTCTCGAAGTTGCCTCTCTCTTGGGCAAAGATATGGTTCGCACCATTGCCATGGGGACAACTGACGGCTTAAAGCGGGGGGTGGAGGTTGTTGATACCGGTTCTCCCATTAGCGTACCTGTTGGTCTCGAATCACTTGGTCGAATATTTAATGTGCTGGGGCAACCCATCGATAACAAAGGACCTATCCAATCTAGTCGTCGTGATCCCATCCACCGCTCTGCGCCTACCCTAGTTGAGCAAAGCAATACGGCGAGTATTCTCGAAACTGGCATCAAAGTGATTGATCTTATCTCCCCTTTTGCCAAAGGGGGCAAAGTCGCCGCCTTTGGGGGAGCTGGTACCGGCAAGACCGTTATCATGCAAGAATTGATTCGTAATATCGCCGAAGAACACTCCGGTCACTCGGTTTTTGCCGGGGTGGGGGAGCGCACTCGCGAGGGTAATGATCTCTATCACGAGATGCTTGATTCCGGTGTGATCAAAAATACCACCATGGTTTTTGGTCAGATGAACGAGTCACCCGGTGCCCGTCTTCGTGTCGCTTTGACCGGTCTCACTTTTGCGGAGTTCTTCCGTGATGATCTAGGCGAAGATGTTTTACTCTTTATCGACAATATCTTCCGCTTTAGTCAAGCAGGTGGTGAGGTTTCGGCTCTCTTGGGCCGCATTCCTAGTGCCGTCGGTTACCAACCCAACCTGGCCTCCGAAATGGCCGCCCTCCAAGAGCGGATTGCCAGTACCAAGCGCGGGAGTATTACCTCCTTCCAGGCCGTCTACGTGCCTGCGGATGACTACACCGATCCCGCCCCTGCCACCACCTTCTCTCATCTCGACTCCACGATCTCCCTAGATCGTGGACTTGTGGAGCAGGCGCTCTACCCAGCCGTCGACCCGCTTACAAGCTCTTCCAAGATGCTCTCGCCTGATATTGTCGGGGACGAACACTATACGGTCGCGCGTAATGTCCAAAAAGTGCTTCAGCGCTACAAAGATTTACAAGATATTATCGCGATTTTGGGTATCGACGAACTCTCCGACGAAGATAAATTGACGGTTGCGCGAGCTCGTAAAATTCAACGCTTCCTTACCCAACCATTCTTTGTTGCCGAGCAGTTTACCGGTATTTCTGGGGCCTATGTCAAAGTCGAAGATACTATTAAGGGTTTTAGTCAGATCATCGATGGTACGCTCGATCACATTCCCGAGCAAGATTTTTACATGAAAGGCGGCCTTGAAGAAGTCATCGCCGATTACGAGAAAGGGAAGTGACTTTAAGGGTCTCTCCCTTAAAGTCTCTTTGAGGGAGAGACCCTCCAGTAAAACATATGACCAACCTACTCACTCTCGATATCGTCACTCAAGAAAAACGGCTTTTGACGGCTCAAGCCACCCAAATCACGCTCGACACTATCGAGGGAGAAATTACCATCCTCCCTCATCATGTTCCCTTATTGACCCGCCTCAAAGAAGGGCTCTTGCGGTATACCGATGAAAAAGGGGAAGAAGATATTGTGGCCATCTTTGGTGGTTTCCTCGAAGTCGATCAAAATGGGCTCGTCTCAATTCTCGCCGATTCTGCTGTCCGTGCCGCCGATATTGATCTGGCACGGGTTGAGCAAGCCAAGTCAGAGGCCGAGGCAACGTTGCGGGACAAGACCAAAGAACAAGAGTTTGCCCTCGCCGAAGCCGCGCTCAAAAAGACTTGGCTCGAGCTCAAAGCCGCCAATTCCAAGCCCCGCCACAGCCAATCCTAGATTTGCCTTTCGTTCGGGAAATGAGTAGGATAGATTCATGACCAGAGTCTTGGGGATTGATCCAGGTACCCATCGCATCGGGTGGGGGATCATCGATGGCACCCCCAGAAAACCTGATCTCATTGCTTGTGACTGTCTCGAATTCCCCAAAAACACCGACATCCCGCATTACCTCCTCAAAATCCAGTCTTTTGTGGAGGCTCTTCTTCTTAAGTATCATCCGGACAAAGTCGGGATCGAAGCGATCTTTGTCCAAAAAAACCTCAAAACCGCCATTCACGTTGCCCAGGCCCGGGGTGTCATCCTTTACACACTTGCCAAACATGATCTTAACTGGACCGAGCTCTCTCCCAACACGATCAAATCTACGATCGCTGGAGCAGGCAATGCCGGCAAGCAGGAGGTTCAGCGTATGGTAGGATTACTCTTGAGGCTAGATACCTCCAAGTTATTAGATGATACGACCGATGCCCTCGCGGTCGCCCTTGCGACCCAGGCGTTAAGACGTTAGGACTTTATGACTTTACGACTAATCATATGATTGCCTACCTCTCAGGAGAGCTCCTGACTCATACCAAAGACGGCGCGATAATTATTGTGGGCGGAGTTGGTTACGAAGTTATTGGTCTCTGGCTCGGCCGCGTCGCCCCCGGCACCAAGCTCACCCTCTATACCTATCACTATCTCGAAAATCAAAGTATCCCGCGCCTCGTCGGTTGTCAAACCCCAGAAGGAAGGGACCTCCTTCTTGAACTAATTAGTGTCAACGGTGTCGGGCCCAAAATGGCAGGTAGAATCCTCGACGCCGCCTCCGTACCAGCCATAAAGAATGCGATCACCTCCGCCAATCTCGATTTTCTTACCCACATCAAAGGATTAGGCAAAAAAACTGCCCAAAAAATCATTCTCGATCTGGGTAAAACACTCGTTACAGCCACCACTTCCGCTAATCAGTTCATCTACGACGCCCTCAAAGAACTGGCTTTTGCCAAACACGAAATTGATCGCGCCATCGAACGCACCAATCTCACGGGGTTAACCGAATCAGCAGCCTTGAGTCAAATTCTCCAAACGCTCGGGAGGTCCAAATGAGCAATCCGATTCTCGAACCCCGTGCTGACCAAGCCGAAATTCAAATCGACGTCTCCCTCCGCCCCAAGTCACTCACCGATTTTATTGGCCAGCCTCGTCTTAAACAGTCGTTAGAACTGGCCCTCTCCGCCGCCAAAAGTAGGGGAGAGCCCATCGATCACGTTCTTCTCTATGGACCGCCCGGACTCGGCAAAACAACTCTGGCTCATATTATTGCTAGCGTCCAAGGTGGCAACATTCACGTCACGACCGGCCCAGCCCTAACTCGAGCGGGTGACTTGGCCTCACTTTTGACCAACCTCGAAGCCGGCGACATTCTGTTCATCGATGAAATTCACCGCTTGAACAAAGTGGTTGAAGAAACCCTTTACTCCGGAATGGAAGACCAGCGCCTCGATTTGGTTCTCGGCAAAGGACCAGCCGCCCGCACCGTCGCAATCGATCTCCAGCCTTTTACGCTCGTTGGCGCCACCACTCGCTATGGCGCCTTAAGCGGCCCTCTCCGCTCACGTTTTGGCATCATTAACAAGCTCGAGTATTATTCCCCCGATGATTTAGCTCATATTTTGACTCGTTCCGCCAATATCTTAAAAATTAAACTCGATCCCGAGGCCGGCTCCGAGCTCGCCCGTCGCTCCCGCGGGACTCCCCGAATTGCCAACCGCCTCCTGCGCCGCTCCCGCGACACCGCCCAAATTCATCACCAAGGACACTTATCCTTATCCGCCATTGTCGAAACAGTTAAACTGCTTGAAATTGATGAACTTGGCCTCGACGCCTCCGATCGCGATCTCTTGACTCACATTATCAAGCATCACCGTGGAGGCCCCGTGGGGGTTGAAACACTCGCCAGCGCCCTATCTGAAGACGTGGGAACTATTGAAGAGGTCTATGAACCATTCCTTATTCAACAAGGTCTCTTAGCCCGTACCAAAGGGGGTAGAGTGGTTACCGACCTCGCCTACACCCACTTGGGACTTAAACGTTCATGAAAAAACTATTAGCTTTTCTTGTCACTGTGTCACTGTGTCACTGTGCCACGCGTTCAACTTACGCCCTCTACGATCCCCGCACCCTCCCAAATAATAAAGTTGGCGTCCATATCTTAAATCCAGACGAGCTAGACTCCGCAGCCAAGTTGGTTAACAGTCAGGGTGGTGACTGGGGTTATGTTACGCTTCCCATTCAGCCAACCGAACGGGACTTGGTCAAGTGGAATACTTTTATGCAAAAGTGTCACGAACTTCATCTCATTCCCCTGATTCGCATCACCACCATTCCCCAAGGTGGAACCTGGAGTCGTGGTCATGATACCGATCTTGTTGACTTTGCCAATTTTCTTAACGAACTTGACTGGCCAATTACTAATCGCTACATCATATTATTTAATGAAGTTAACCGTAGTGCCGAGTGGGGGGGAAACGTTGAACCCGCTAAATACGCCGAAATCGTGAAAAACGCTCGCACCATTTTTAAGGAACGCTCAGCTGATTTTTTTCTCTTAGGTCCTGCACTCGATAACGCGCTTCCCAATAGTTCTAGCTCCTTAAATGCCACCAGTTATCTCCAAGCTATGGCCATCCACGATCCCCTTATCTGGAGTTATTTTGATGGCTGGGCCTCTCATAGCTATCCCAACCCTGGTTTCACCTCTTCACCCCACAAAGCTGGATTGCAAAGCATTCTCGGGTACAAAAGCGAACTCAATCAACTCAAACTCGCTCCCAAACCCATCTTCATTACCGAAACAGGTTGGGACCAAGATAAACTCAACCCCACACTTCTTTCCTCCTATTGGCAAAAGGCTTGGGAGTTATGGAACGCCGACCCCAATGTCGTGGCCGTCACTCCCTTTGTTTTGCACGGAGGGGAACAGTTTAAATCTTTCACCCTGCTAGGTAGCGACGGCAACTATCGCCCCTCTGGTCAAGCCATTTTTGACCTATCCAAATCACCCGGTTCTCCCAATTTAGCTTCTGTCAAATCTACCCCAACTCCAAAACCAATTATTGATCTGGATAATAACTCTCCATTTTTCAAAACTGGTCGTGCTCTTTTCAAACTCGAAAATATCTTTCGAGTAGTTTTGGGACTCCCGGTTAAAGCCAATATTGCCCTCAAAGATATCCCCCTTACCGTCGAACTCGCCCAAAATTCCCCACAATGGGAGAGGGGACTTTCTCATCGCCAAACTTTGGGAGAACTAGATGGTATGTTGTTTATCTTTCCCCATTTGCACGTTCCCGTTTTTTGGATGAAGGATATGCAGTTTCCAATTGATATGATCTGGCTCAAGGATAACCTTGTCATTGATATCACCCCCAATACCCCTGTAGAAACCAGTCTCCAACTCCCGACTTACTCACCTCGCGAGCTTGTCAATCAGGTGCTAGAAACGAGAGGCGGCTGGGCAGAAGAAAACAACATCGTAGTCGGTGATCAATTGATTATTAATTAATTATTTGAGAATTTAGGATTTATGATTCAAATTTTCCATGGTGATTCTAGTCATGACTCCCGTCGTCTACTACAACAGGCTCTAGACAATGAGCGTAAGTTAGGGAAGGAGATAATCACACTCGATGGGGATAAGTTCTTACCTCGCGACCTGCAAACTAGCCTGCAAACCGAAAGTCTTTTTAACCCCCTTGTCCTAGTGATCGAGAACTTGCTCTCGCGATTGCGATCCCGTGATAAAGACACCTGCATCTCACTCATCTCCAGTTACGAAGGAAGCAAGAACATTTATTTGTGGGACAAGAAAGAAATTACTAAACCCAATCTCGCTAAATTGCCAAAAGCCAAGGTAGTTCTCTCCAAAGTTCCGACTCAATTATTTAACCTTCTCGAATCCTTAGCACCCGGCCAAGCCAAAGTTTGCCTCTCCCTGCTCCACCAAGTAGTGGAGTCGTCCGAAGATATTATTGTCTTTACTATGGTTGCACGCCAAGTTAATTATCTCATCCAAATTAAATCCGCTACCTCTCCCAAATTTGCTCCTTGGCAATACGCTCGCCTTCGCTCCCAAGCCACCAAGTGGAGCGAAAAACAGCTGATTCATTTCCACGACCAACTTCTCCACATTGATTACCAGATCAAGTCCGGCTCCAGCAAACTCTCCTACCTCGACCACCTTGACATTTTACTGGTAAGTTTATTAGGATGAATCGTTATGCAAGTTAACGCCAATATTTTTCGTGAATACGACATCCGTGGAATCGCTGGTACAAAATTTAGTCAACAAGCTCTTCAAGAATACGAAAAATGGTACGGGAAATTCCCCGGTATCACCATCACTCTCGACGTAGCCGAAGCCATTGGCAAAGCCTACGGTACCATGATCCGCCAGCGCGGCGGCAAAAAAGTCGTCGTCGGTCACGAAATCCGGCCATATGGCGAAGAAATCAAAACGGCCTTTATTCAAGGCGTGCTCTCCACTGGTTGTGATGTTGCTGACGCTGGAGTTTCTCTCACTCCCATTATCTATTTCGCCATCGCCAATCATCCTTTTGACGGTGGGGTTAACGTTACTGGCAGTCACAACGTTTATTTTTACAACGGTTTCAAAACTATGGCTGAACAAGTCTATCCTATCTATGGAGCCGGTTTACAAGAAATGCGTCGACTAATCGAAACCGAAGAATTTCTTGTGGATCAACCAGGAAAAGTGATTCCCTATGATGCCTGGATTCACTACAAAAAATACTTGCTTGAACACGTCAAACTAGCCAAAAAACTCAAAGTGGTAGTGGACTGTGGTAATGGTAGTGCTGGAGTATTCATCCCGCAGTTACTGCGCGAGCTAGGTTGTGAAGTACACGAACTCTATACCACCCCAGATGCTACTTTCCCCAATCATGTGCCGGATCCAGAAGACCCCTTCGTCATGACAGATTTAAGTAAGAAAGTTGTCGAAACTCACACCGATATCGGAGTGGGGATCGATGCCGATGGGGATCGATTTGGCTCAGTCGACGAAGCGGGGAATTTTATCTCCGCAGATCGTGTTATCCTTCTCCTGGCCAAAGATATCCTTACTCGGCATCCTGGCAAACAAATACTCTACGATGTGAAATGCAGTCGACTTTTAGAAGATCTTATCCCCACCTACGGTGGCAAACCCCTCATACATGTCACTGGGCATGCTCCCATCAAGCAATCTCTGAGGGAGAATCCCAACATTATTTTTGGCGGCGAAGTCTCTGGACATCTCTTCTTTGTGGAAAACTACTACAAAATTGATGACGCCTTATTCGCCACCGCCCAAGTCTTACAGCTTGTTGCCAAATCTAAAGAGCCATACTCCAAACTCTTCTCCCACATCCCCTCCACCGTGATGACTCCAGAACTCAAGTTACCTTGCGCTGACACTCTCAAACACCAGATTGTTCAAGATATCGCTCAATCTTTCTCACAAGACTACAAAACCATTACAATTGATGGCGTTAGGGTGATTTTTTCTCCCACCAGTTGGGGTCTTGTGCGCGCCTCTAATACGAGTCCCTATTTGACGATCAGAGTCGAGGCCGATACGGAACAAGAAGTTATCAATATTAAGAATATCTTGGCAGATCAACTCGAAAAATACCCTGAAATCAAAGACAAACTCAATCGCGAATCAGTTACCACTCACACAGGCACCCTAGGATGGGTATAATAGCTCTATGACCATCGATTTTACTCACGTTAAAGATCACTATGCCGCTCGCTCTCACCTGGAGATGCAAGATGTTCTGATGGACCCCACGGCCGAGGATCCTAGTATCCATTACTATATGATCCGTGGTAGTAGCGAGTTGGGCAATATCACGGTCTGGGAACCAGGTCAGGTCGGCACCGAGTATATCAAAACTTATGGTCATTATCACGTTGGAGATTTACACGAAACTTACCATGTCCTCTCAGGCACCGGTTTTGCGCTCTTACAAAAGCGGGCCCTTGATCCTACTGGACAACCAATCAATGACATCATTGATGACTTCCAACTCATTCCGGTCAAACAGGGGAGTGTTGTGCACATGAGTAGTGGTGATGGGCATCTCCTCGTTAATACCGGCTCCACTTTCCTCGTCACTACCGATGACTCCCCCGTGCATTTTACTGCCGTGGATACCGCTAGTCTCCCTGGTCACGCCGATTATGCTCCCATCAAAGCCATGCGGGGTTTTGCCTACTACGTCGTTGAACATAACGGAGTTCCCACCCTCGTCAAAAATCCTCTTTACAAAGCAATCCGCCACGTCGATCTCGCCGGCCTTACAGTCCTTCAGGGTCCGACCCTGTAGGGGTATTACTCATCATCAAAATCAATCATCTCTTTATACACTCTTGCGATATCGCCAGTCTCCTCAACAAAAGACTGGTAAGTATTCCTCGGGTTAGTTCTAGAGAAATAGCTCAAAATATCCTCCGTCTTGACCCAGCTCTGGCTAAATAATTTCAAATAGTTGCCATACGATGAGTATTTGTAATCTTTCAATCCTTCAAGGTCCGACCCTGTAGGGTTCTCAGGCAATGGGTTTCTGTGAATGTATTTTGTAATATATATGTATTGCTCCTCGCTTAGGATGTGCACTGTCTTATATTTCCCTTGGAACAAAGTACCAACTCTTTTATATTTTTTGTTAAAGTACATTACATACTTCGTCATCAATGAGTGCATAAAATCGGCCATAGACCTTTCATTTACTTGTCTTATTAACAAATGAAGGTGGTTTGGCATTAAACAATACGCCTGTAGCACAACTTCATCAATAAAGTTACTATTTGCTCGTGATGGCGGTATAGTTTTCCCTTGCTCATCCTTCAGGGTCCGACCCTGTAGGTTGGGCTCTGTCAAATAAAACCGTAGGAAAGCAATAAATTTCTTATAATCAGCCTCATCTTGAAAAATGTCTCTTTTTTCTACCCCACGGTTATAAACATGGTAATACCCACCTGGTTCATACTCCTTTACAATATTTTTTGCTGGCATAGGCCTTCAGGGTCCGACCCTGTAGGGGTTTACTAGATCTAATATAACACGTACACTGTATCTATGTCTGCCCCAAAATATGTTCTCTGGTTTCATGAAATAGATAAAGACGATGTTGATAGGGTAGGGGGGAAAGGCGCTAACCTTGGTGAAATGACCAAGTCTGGCTTCCCTGTCCCCGGTGGTTTTGTGGTGACCTCTTCAGCCTACAAACACATGATTGACGTTAACAACCTCGAAGACAAGATTAAAGCCATTCTCCAAGATCTCGACGTCGAAAACTCTGGAGCTCTCAACCGAGCTTCCCACCAAGTTCAGGATCTAATCGAGCACTCTCCCTTCCCCAAAGAGATTGAAGAGCCCGTATTTCAGGCCTACGACAAACTCGGGAATGATCCCTGGGTCGCTGTGCGTAGTTCCGCTACCGCCGAAGATCTCCCTCAAGCTAGTTTTGCCGGTCAGCAAGAAACATATTTGAATGTGCGCGGCGATGCATCCCTTTTGGTCCATATTCGCAAAGCTTGGGCCAGTCTTTTTGAACCCCGCGCCATCTACTACCGCGTACAACAGAAATTTGATCATTTCCAAGTCGCTCTCGCCGTTCCCGTGCAAAAGATGGTTCAGTCCGATGTGTCTGGCATCATGTTTACCATTAATCCCGTGACCAATGACAAGAGCAAAATTATTGTCGAAGCTATCTGGGGACTAGGCGAAAAAATTGTCCAGGGCGCCATTACCCCCGATCACTACGAAGTAGACAAAATCACTCTTGAGTTAGTCGAGAATCGTACCGTCAAACAAACGATTGAAATGGTTCGCTCGGGCGAAGGGAATACCGATCGTAAAGTTCCCAAATCACGTCAAGAAAAACGCAAATTAACCGATAAACAAGCCATCGCAGTGGCTACACTAGGAAAAAAACTCCAGCAGCACTATTTCTTCCCTCAAGACATCGAGTGGGCTATTGAAAACGGTAAACTATTCGTCGTCCAGACTCGTCCCATCACGACCGTCGAAGCTACAACTACTAAAAATTCCGAGGTCCAAACTCAAGCTCAAGTCATTACCGGTAAATTGCTCCTCCAGGGCGAACCAGCCAGTCCCGGCGTCGTCACAGGCATCGTCAACGTGCTCAAATCCGCCAAAGAAATCGGCAAAATTAAACAGGGCGACATTCTCGTTACCGACATGACCACACCGGACTTTGTCCCCGCCATGAAAAAAGCCGTCGCCATTGTCACTAACAAAGGAGGTCAAACCAGCCACGCGGCTATTGTTAGTCGCGAACTTGGTGTCCCTTGTGTGGTAGGGACCAAAACTGCAACTCAAGTACTCAAGCAGGGGAGGGTCATCACCGTCGATGGTGCAGCCGGCCGAGTTTACGAAAACAACCTCAAACCCTCTTCTGTTAATTTTGCTCCTACCCCCAAACCTTTCTACGAAGCTGGCCCTATTCTAAAAACCGCCACTAAAGTCTACGTTAATCTCGGAGAACCAGACCTAGCCGAAGAAATCGCCAAACGTAATGTCGATGGCGTTGGGCTACTGCGAGCCGAGTTTATGATTGCCAACATTGGCACTCACCCCAAAAAACTCATTCACGACAAAAAGAGTCAGGTCTTTGTAGATAGTTTGGCCGAAGGTATCGGCAAAATTTGCTCTGCCTTTGGTGAGCGACCCGTAGTTTATCGGGCTACCGATTTTAAAACCAACGAATATAGTCATCTCAAAGGTGGCGAAACCTACGAGCCTGCCGAGCCCAACCCGATGCTTGGTTATCGTGGCGCCTATCGCTACATCCACGATGCTGATGTTTTTGAGTTAGAACTAGAAGCTATCAAGCAGGTCCGCAACAAAATGGGATACAAAAATCTCCATCTGATGATTCCTTTTGTGCGCAACGTGAAAGAGTTACAAGAGGTTAAAAAAATTGTGATCGCCAATGGTCTCTCCCGCACGGCCAGCTTCAAGCTTTGGATGATGGTTGAGATCCCGGTCAACGTGATTTTGCTCGATCAATTTATTGATGTAGGTATCGATGGAATTTCCGTAGGGACTAACGATCTCACCATGTTGCTCCTGGGTACCGACCGCGACAACGAGACCGTGGCTTCCGATTACGACGAACGCAATCCCGCCGTACTCTGGGCTCTCCAACATATTATCCGCACCGCGCACAAACGGGGTATTACTGTCTCCGTCTGTGGCCAAGCCCCTAGTTCTCATCCCGATGTAGCCGAGTTCTTATGTAAAGAGGGCGTCACGAGTGTCTCCGTTACCCCAGACGTCATCGAAAAGACTCGGCAGATTTTCTACGATACCGAAAGAAGGCTTGTAACACATAAATAGTCTATGTCCAAAATTACACATATCATTGCTCGGGAAATCATCGATTCTCGCGCTATCCCCACCATTGAAGTATCTGTTTTAACCGACACTGGTGCCTTTGGTACTGCCTCGATTCCCTCCGGTGCCTCAACCGGCAAAAATGAAGATATCGAACTACGGGACAATGATCCTGCTCGTTATCACGGTAAAGGTGTACTCCAAGCTGTCTCCAACGTCAACTCAATAATCGCTCCCCACCTTATCTCTCAAGAGATCTCTGCTCAAGAAAATCTTGATCAACTCATGTTAAATTTGGATGGGACATCGAACGAAAGTAAACTCGGCGCCAATTCCATCCTCGCAGTCTCGATCGCATGCTTAAAAGCCGCTGCTAGTTCTGCCCATCTTCCTCTTTTTGCCTATATTGGCAATTGCTATCGCCCAGGTATCAAACTCAAAGTTCCAGGACCAATTTTCAACCTGATCAATGGAGGTAAACATGGAGCAGGGAATCTCGATTTTCAAGAGTTTCACGTGATTCCCTCGACCCGTTTGAGCTACAAAGAAGCTCTCCGTGCTGGGGCCGAAACATGGGTTAGCCTCCGCACCGAGCTCATTCACCGCAATGCTATTCATTCGGTGGGGGATGAGGGTGGTTTTGCCCCCAATCTCTTTACCAACGCCGACGCTCTTGAGTTACTTGCTCTCGTCATCAAAAACTCACCCTATCGCCTTAATCAAGATTTATTCCTTGCCCTCGATGTAGCCGCCGACGAATTTTACCAAGACGGCAAATACAACATCAAAGACTCTCCCAAGCCAATGTCCACCGAAGAAATCATCAATTTTTACATCAATCTCGTCAAAGATTACAATCTATTTGGGATCGAAGATCCCCTCGCTCAAGACGATTTGGACGGGTGGGCCAAGCTAAAATCCTCCCTTCCCGAAAGCACGCTTGTAGTAGGAGACGACCTCGTTACTACCAACCCCAAGAGTTTACAAAAAGCCATTGACCACGCAAGTTGTAACGCCACAATTGTCAAACCCAATCAAATCGGCACGGTCACAGAAACTGTCGAGCTCATGCGTCTAGCCGAGACACACAAAATCACGGCGATTGTTTCTCATCGATCCGGGGAAACCAACGATACCTTCATCGCAGATTTTGCAGTCGGGATGGGAGCACAATACGCCAAATTTGGCGCTCCCAATCGGGGTGAGCGCATCGCCAAATACAATCGCCTGCTAGAAATCGAAGATTACCTTTCTCGTCTATGATCAAAAATCACGTCGTCCTGGTGATCCTCGATGGTTGGGGTTTAGGACCTGATTACCCTGGTAATGCCATCAAACAAGCCAAAACTCCCACACTGGACATGCTCTCGAGTGCTTTCCCTCACACCGAGCTCGTTGCCTCGGGTGAATCCGTTGGCTTACCCAAAGGTGAAGATGGCAATACCGAAACTGGACATCTCAATATCGGCGCCGGTCGCATCGTCTACCAAGACCTGCCGCGCATCAACATGTCGATTGCTTCCGGCAGTTTTTTTCAAAATAAAACTTTTCTCAAAGCCATCGACCACGTTCGCCGCAATCATAGTCACCTTCATTTACTTGGTTTAATCGGTCAAGGGGGGGTGCACTCGGTCAACGATCATCTCTTTGCCCTCATGCGTTTTTGTCACGATCAAAAACTCGATCAGGTGTATCTCCACCTTATCACCGACGGCCGCGACTCACCCCCCACCTCTTCTCCCACTTATCTCGAACAAGTCCAAGAGCAAATTAAAGAGATTGGGATTGGTCAAATCGCCACTATTATAGGTCGGTATTATGCTATGGATCGCGATCATCGCTGGGAACGGATCCAGGTCGCTTATGAAGCCCTCGTAGACGGAATCGGGGAAGTCACTCAAGATCCTCTCGCTGTCATTGCCAAAAGATATGCCCACGAAGAAAACGACGAATTTTTAAAACCCATCCTTATCCAGGACACACCACGTATCAGTGATCACGACTCCCTCATTTTTTTCAATTATCGCATCGATCGACCCCGCGAACTTACCCAAGCTCTCTCCATTAGCGACGATAATTATGCTCAATTGCCAGAGGCATTTGATCCCTATAGCGTCAAATATCATGCTAGTCATCTCCTCCCCACCACCAAGTCCGCCGGCTTTACTCGGCAACACGTCCTTACTGACCTGTTTATGGTCACAATGACGCAGTACAACAAAAGTTTCCCCGTCGAAGTTGCTTTCCCACCAGAATTTGTCGAAATGCCTCTGTCTCGCGTGTTAGCCTTAGCCGGACGTCGTCAACTCAAAATGTCGGAAAGTGAAAAAGAACGTTTTGTAACTTATTATTTCAACGGTCAGCGCGAACTCCCTTTCCCCGGAGAAGACATTCATATTACTCCCTCACCCAAAGTCGCCACCTATGATCTCATGCCAGAAATGTCAGGCAAAGCCCAAACCGACAAACTCATTAGCGCTATTACAAGCAATCTCTATGATCTTATTGTCATCAACTATGCCAATCCCGACATGGTAGCCCACACTGGCAACCTAGAGGCCTCTATCAAGGCCTGCCAGTATGTCGATGGCTGGATCCGTCAAATTTACGACCTGGTTATGCAACAAAAAGATTGGTCACTTCTAGTCACCGCCGATCATGGCAATGTCGAAGAGCTAGTGAACCTCGAAACTGGCAATGTTGATACCGAACACTCGAGTTTTCCTGTTCCTTTGATTATCGCCGGTCAGCAGTGGCACAATCACAGGGTCAACTTGGGACGGGGTATTTTGGGTGATGTTGGACCAACGATCCTCAAAATCCTGGGGATCAACAAGCCCAGCTCCATGACCGGTCGCTCATTGCTGTGACACTACTAGTACCAACTCACCTTTTACTTTTTTCTCGCCATATTTAGTAATTAATTCGCTCACCTTATTCTCGATTCTTTCCTCAAACTGTTTAGTCAACTCTCTCATGAGCACACAATGTACCTCTCCCATCACTTCATGGATCAAGGATAAGTCTTTTACTAGTCTGTGCGGCGACACATACAACACCAATCGCGTCGAAGGCACTTGGACCATCATTGCATAACTTGTTTCTAGTATCTTTTTCGCCTTCCCACTTGTTTTTGGCAAAAATCCTAAATACAAGGCTACCTCACCTCCAATACCCGAGTAGGGCAGGGCAGTAGTCAAAGCCGTGGGTCCTGGAATCACCTCCAGAGGTAACTCGGCATCGAGTATCGCCCGCACCAGGGGATATCCCGGGTCAGATATCGTGGGCATCCCGGCATCAGATACAAGTCCTACTTGTTGACCATTTTTAACCATCTCTACAATCGATTGGTATATACGATCTTCATTAAACTCGTTATAGGGAACATACCGTGGTTTATGTTGGATTAATCCTTTCTCCATGTAATAATTAATCAGTCGTGCCGTGATCCGCGAATCTTCGCACACCAACACTTCAATTTTGTTCAGAGTCTCCAGCGCCCGCAGAGTAATATCACCCAAATTACCAATCGGTGTCCCAATCACGTATAGCTTGCCCTCGCTCACGCTTATCCCCCCTTTATGACTTTTGACTTAATTAGTGGGACAATCATCGGTACGACCGAAACCAAGACTATCCCCAAAACTACCAGGGAGAAGTTTTCCCTAACAAACGGAATATTCCCAAAAAAGTATCCAGCTAGGGTCGCCAGCATCACCCAGCTGATTCCTCCTACAATATTATAAGCAAAAAAATTGGTATACTTCATCTTTCCAATCCCCGCCACAAAAGGCGCAAACGTACGCACAATTGGCACAAACCTAGCTAAAATAATAGTTTTCCCTCCATGCTTAGCGAAAAACTTTTGAGTTTCTTCAATATGTTCTCTCTTAATTGGCACTCGTGGATTGGCTACCAGTTTCTCCCCAAAAAAGTGACCTATCCAATAATTGGCCGTGTCTCCCAGTATCGCCGCCACCATCATCAATCCCAGTACTAGCCACAGGTTCAAACTCCCCAGAGCCGCAAACGCCCCCGCCGCAAACAGAAGGGAGTCTCCTGGGAGAAATGGCACAAAAACTAGTCCTGTCTCAACAAAAATGATTCCAAATAAAATCGCATAGGTTAGTATTCCATAACTGGCAATGATCGCTCCCAAACGTACATCAATATGCAAAATAAAATCAATCAGTTGTGGCAACATGTGGCTATTATTGCCCAAATCGGCGCACAAGTCCAACCACCGCTCCCTGCACCGCCACATTTTTGGCATAAATCGGCTTCATCGTCGAATTAGCTGGCTCTAATCTTATCCGCGTTGCCTCCTTAAAAAATTTCTTTAAAGTAGCCAGTCCATTATCCAGCAGTGCCACAACAATCTCGCCATTATTGGCCTCCTTGCGTTCTTCAATCACCACAAAATCACCGTCCAGTATCCCCTCTTCAATCATCGAGTCTCCCCGCACTTGCAGGACAAACGAACGTTTCTTTCCAGTCAACATGGAAGACGCTACTTTCAGGGTCGCATTGGGATCGGTCATGGGCACAATTGGTTGTCCTGCCGCAATAAATCCCAGAATGGGTAGCTCTACTCCATTAGTCAGATGCCCAATCTTGTGGTCAAGGATCTCGATCCCTCGCACTGCACCCTCAAACCTGCGGATCACTCCCTTTTTAGCTAAAGTCTGCAAATGTTCGTGGACAGTTGCCAGTGAAGAAACTCCCAGTGCATCGGCAATTTCTTGCAAGGTAGGAGAGGTTCCAAATTTTTGGATATACTGATCTATAAAATCCAAAATTTGTTTCTGACGACGGTATAATGTAATTGGCATACTTCAAACATACCCGAACCATCTACGAATGTCAAGAGTATGTTAATCTATCTCTATGAAAAATATTATTATTTCCTGTCTTGCCATACTTACTACTTACTACTTAATACCTAATACTGTTTTCTCCGCTTCCGAATTTACCACCACTTTTGACTCCCTCTACACAATCAGCCAAACGGGAGTCGCCCAAGTCACTCATACTATTACCCTCCAAAATAAACTAGCCCATTATTACGCCACACAATATACTTTGGCCGTCAGTGGAGAAAACCTGACTAATCTCCAGGTATCTGATGAAACAGGCCCTCTAATCCCCAGTCTAACAACTCATAATGGTATCACCAGTATTCATCTCCCCATCAACCGTCCCTCGATTGGCAAAGATCAAATCAAAACCCTCTCTATCGGATATGAGTCCAGTGATATTGTGGAAAGTATCGGGAATACCATGACTATCAATATTCCCCGCCTCTCCCAAGGCAACGAAGCCGACAACTACACTCGTACTGTCAAAGTAGAGACCCTTGGGTCTCCTCCCACGCTCATTTACCCCTCTCCCAACCAAACGGAAATTAGCGATCACTACACTACCTATACTTTTGTAGGTTCACCCAGTAGCGCTCTCACCTTGCTCTTTGGCGAATCGGTTACCTACCAGCTTAACCTCAAATACCAACTCAAAAACAAAGAGTTTGGCACGATTGACTCCGAGCTCGCGCTCCCTCCCGATACTTCCTATCAACGTGTTCTTCTCCACCAGATTACTCCTCCGCCCAGTAATGTTCGGGTAGATCCGGATGGTAATTGGTTAGCTCGCTATAGTCTCAAGCCCCAAGAAAAACTCTTTGTTGAGGCCGAGCTCTATGTCACTGTTTACCCCAAACCAATCCTGCCTGACCCTTCTTCATCCTTACCCTTTTCCACAAATCACCCTGACTACTGGGATCTGCAGAGTGAGGTAGTCCAAAGTCTCGCTCAACAACTAAAAACCCCTTTCAATATCTATACCTACTTAACCAATAATTTCTCCTACAATTTTGAAAAAAGTTCGCAAGGCACCACTCGACTAGGTGCTACCCAAGCACTCACTTCGCCCAATCTGGTTGTCTGCACAGAATTTACCGACACTTTTGTCGCCCTAGCTAGGGCACTTAACTTTCCTGCCAGAGAAATTAACGGTTATGCCTATACCACCAATACTTTAGTACGTCCCCTGACCCTCGCCACTGACGTTCTCCACGCTTGGCCAGAATACTACGATTCAGCCACCAAATCCTGGATCCAAATTGATCCTACTTGGGACAACACTACCGGAGGCGTCGATTATTTTCACAAACTCGACTTTAGCCACCTCACTTTTGTGCGTCATGGTCTAGAGCCCACCTATCCTCTGCCTGCTGGCGTCTACAAAGATTCTTCTGATCAAAAATATGTTCAGGTCAAAGTTGCCTCCACTATCCCCCCCACTCTTATCCGCACGCAACTTAAAGACGGTCGAGTTCTCAATACTGGCAATGTCAGCCTCTTTGACGAGCGGGTAGGGTATTTGCCCCCCTATGCTTCCCAGGCACTACCATCCCCCAGCCATTCTTCGTTTTATGATAAGATAAAGTCACTATGCGCAAGTTTATTGTCAAAATTCTCGCAACTGCTTCCAGTTTCTATGTAGCCCAATACTATTTAGCGGGCGTCCAGCTCGACAACTACATCGCCACATACCTCTTGGTTTCTTTTGTTTTTGTCCTCTTCAATTTTGTGCTTTCCCCTATTATCAAACTCCTTTTGCTCCCCATCAATCTTTTAACCTTGGGTCTGTTCCGCTGGGTCACTAACGTCCTGGTGCTTTATCTCTTTGATCTAGTTTATGATGGCATCTCTATCTCGGCCTTTGCCTACCCCGCCCTCCAAACTTCTTGGCTGACTCTCCCCCCTGGTTATCTTGGTTTATTCTGGGTTCTTGTCTTGACCTCGCTTATTATGAGTCTGACTTATTCCTTCATTAGTATCTTATTTGCCCCGGAGAGTTAATTTATGTTAATTCCTCTTCTCCAAATTATCACAGCACTAGTTCTGATCACGGTCATTATTCTTCAATCCAAGGGGTCAGGACTAGGTGCTGGTTTTGGAGGCAACAGTAACTACCACACCAAAAGAGGGGTAGAAAAATCGCTTTTTTACCTTACGCTTGGAGTTAGTCTCTTGTTTATCGCTCTGGCTATCATAAGCACACTTTAGCTCTATGTTCAAATTCTTGCGTCGCTACTATTGGATCACCAAAAGTTTTTTTGCTCGCCACTACTCAATTGTTTTGCGCACTACCATTCTCGTTTTGGCAGTTTTTGCGCTCTTTTTCTTTTTTGCGCGCTACTTCCCCACTACAAAACACACTCTCCGTCTTGGTCGTATTGGCAAATATACCCTTGTCGATTTTCCCCTCGATGTCCAAACAAAAATTAGTTCGGGTCTCGTGACCGTTGATCAAGATGGCAACGTCAAACCGGGCCTCGCCAAAACCTGGCAAGTCCAAGATGAGGGTAAAACCTATCTTTTTACTTTAGACCAAGATCTAGTTTGGCATAACGGAACGCCGGTTGTCGCCGAAGACATTACTTATAACTTTAAGGATGTCCAGGTTGAAAGAGGGGATAATACCATCACTTATCGGCTCAAAGAGTCATTTGCTCCTTTCTTTTCGGCTGTTTCTCGACCCATTCTGAAAAAAGATAAATTAGGAACCAAAGCTTACCGTCTTACCAAAACTCAAATCGGCAACGGAGTAATCCAGTCACTCCAAATTGAAAACGAGACCGAAAGGCTTATCTACAAATTTTACCCCACCGAATCTAGTGCTCTCACTGCCTACAAATTAGGCGATGTAGACATCATAGAAGGATTGTCCTATGTTTCGCAGAGTATCAGTGCAGACGCCACCACTCAAGTCCAAAACGATCAGACTACCCAGAATCGCCAAGGTGTCCTCTTTTTTAACAATAATGATCTTCTCTTGTCCAGCAAATCCACCAGGCAAGCCCTGGCCTACGCCATCGAAGACAAAACTTTTGGCAAAGAACGCTCCCTCTCTCCAATCGACAAGTCTTCCTGGGCTTATAACAACTTGATTAAGACTTACGATTTTGACGAGGCAAAAGCCAAATCACTATTTGCCCAGGACAATCCAAATCCCTCTTCTGTCAATTTAGAAATAAAAACCATCCTGCAATATCTCAATGTTGCCGAAAGTATTGCCGAGTCCTGGCAAAAAATACTCGGTATCCAAGTTAACGTTAAAGTTGTCTCCAATATGATGAATGGTGATTATCAGACAATGCTTGCCGATTTTACGGCCCCTGTCGACCCAGACCAATATACTATTTGGCACTCGACTCAAGCCACCAATTTTACTCACTTTAGTGATCTCAAAATCGATAAACTCCTCGAGGACGGTCGTCGTACCTCTGATCTACAACTCCGCAAAGAACTCTACCAAGATTTCCAACGCTTCTTACTTGAAGATTGTCCCGCTGTCTTCCTCTTCAAATCCAACTCTTTCACGCTCTCCCGCAAACCCTTATTCTAAATTACGATAGGACTGTTGAGCTGGGGACGGTACTCAGCTCGAACCTACCATTGCCATTATGGCTTTTTCTAAACCTGCACCGTCTTATAACTTCTAACCTTATTTTAAAACTTAATTTGTTAAAAGATCACCTAGGTATTCAGAGTTTCAAAGATTCCATTAAGTTCAGAGAAAAATTGTAAAGATTTCCCCTAAACTCTTGAGCATTTTCAATCTTGTATTTTCCATGATAAAAACTCCACAACATTTCAATCGTTTTCAATAATTCTTTATCTATGACAACCTTTTTTATATGGCCATAAACATCAGTCTTATTGATACTTTCAAGACCTGTGGCAAGGCAATATACCCTCACTGTTTCCCAGGCGTTTTTCACTTGGGTTATCGCCCCATAATTCTTTTCATAATCAGATTCCGAGCTACCAATCTCAGTAACTGACCTTTTAAGCCTCTCCAAGCGTAAAGAAACAAAATCGCGAGGGGGAATATGTGTATATAGTTTGGTCACATCATCACCATAAATAACCTTATGGAATTTAACTCCGTCAAAGGCGTAAAGCCAAAGTCGAGGATATCCCGTAGGAATATTGCTGATTGACCATTCATTAATACCTCGTTTCCCTGTTTCTCTCACCGTATAAATATTCTGCCACTGGATATCATATTTCAAAGGTTTACTCGGCCAGACACGTTTTAGTAGTTTGTTTTGACAAATATTTATTAATTCGACGATTCCAGCAATCTCGTCCGCTTGTTTGCTCGTCGTAATAGTCAGGTCTATATCACTTGCCTCATCAAGAAAATCTCCACGAACCAAGCTACCATCAACCATAATAGAAACAACATTATCAAATGGTCTGGTATTTCTTAATTTATTCTGAAGTTCGTTAATATTTTCCCAAATAATGCTTTGAAATTGACTCACATTTATCATTTTATGTAAGTTTCTAGTAACTTACTATCCATTTATAGTGACTTCTGTCACATCTGGAGCGGGTAACGGGAATCGGACCCGTATCTGCTACTTGGCAAGCAGCCGTTCTACCACTGAACTATACCCGCCTTCGCTAAAGCTACGGCGGGCAGGCCCGCTTTTCTTTAGACTGAGATATTTTAACACAAAAAGACTAGACTGCAGACCAAAAACTGTTTTATCGGTTGTACAATGTATAATTCTGGAGCAAAACACCATACATCAGTAATTTTTCCGCCATGGCTAGAGAAATTGGCTCCAATTTTACCGTGTCAATATCATTGACGATTTGTTGGATATACTCAACCATCTTCATTTTTTGAAGCGTTTGAGTCCACCTCTTTGCCTCAATCAGGAAACACGTTGCACCTTCAGTCGACCCACGCTGGACCAGCGTAGCCACTCTAAACAAGTCATTAGATAACGCACCAATTAGTAAATTTGCGTCGTTCATAAAATCTCTTTAAAAAAATACTCTGTCAATTTCTTATATACATCTTTAATTTTTTCGCTTTGGATTTCGTTCCTTGTATTATTATCATTTGGGCGAATATTTATAAACGAATTAAAGTCGACCTCTTTAGTCTGCAAATCAATTCCGCCTCCCCAAACTTGGCTTTGTTTAGAGCCTTCATCTAGTAAAATTTTCTCTCCCTCGAAATGTCGATCCATGCCCGCAGAACAAATTTTTCGCTCAATGTCGATAACTGTTTTAATATAATATGAAAACCGTTCTTTGAGTTGTTCTATCTCCAAAACTGTAAAAGGCAAAGACTTGGTAATAATCATACCAATATGATAACAGATACTACCATGTCATCTGATCCGTCTCGACCTGAAAATTCTGAAATTGTCGCCGTTTACAGAGAAGTTTTAACCTCTCTCCGGCCGCCTGCGGCGGCCTAAAACGTTGCGCGGCGGGCCGGGCGCCGCGCCAGTCTTTTATTTTTTGCGCGCGCGATCCGCCAACTCCGTTGGCGACATTATGACATAAAAAAGCAGATATTATCTACAATTTTTACTTTATATTGAATCGCTTCTTCTGTTCCTCTATCAATTCCGCAGGAACTGAAGGAAGTGGAATGGTTGAGAAGCCATCATCAACATCTCTTGGAATCTTGGCTATCGTTTCTTTTCCAAGATCAGTTGAAGCAAGTTCAATGCGGAGTTGTTTTAGTCTATTATTCTGCTTCTCAACCCAATCTTGATAATCTGGTGAGCTAAAATCAATTAAAGATGCATATTCTTTCATCACTACATTTCCCAATTTATGGCCCCACTCAGTACTGACTGTTTCATAAAGTAATGACAAGGCATTTTCTGGGAACCCTTTTTCTTGTGCAAATTCCTTGATATGCTCTTGGTGTACTTCGGTCAAAGCAAATGCTGACATAATATGCTGCTCCTTACTTAGTTACTAATAAAGTAATTTTACACTATAAGTCAAGGAATCGTATGGGCAGGGTACATTGGCGACACTTGGAAATAATTGGTGTGAGCATACTCCAAAGGAGTTAGGTAGTCCAGAGAAGTGTGCGGACGAACTGAGTTGTACTCCACGAGCCAGTTAGTGAGGTCATGATTTCCCTCC
>JAZDDW010000001.1:0-19544 GCA_043809365.1 bacterium | reverse complement strand
GAGTCGCCGATGTTGATACTCTCCGGCTTGATGGTAGTGTTGCCTGGTGAGCGGAGGATAGTGGTGTCATCTTCGAGGCGAATATCTTGTTTACCATCTTTGCTATTGATTACCAAATTGTTGCCGATCAAGTCTTTGATGGTGCCGATATAGGCACGCAGTTGGATAGTGGGGGAAGGCGAGACCTCGGTTTGGAGACTTTCCTGGAGACGCTTTTTGAGATTTGTGGTAACCTCGTCTTCGGTCTGGGCTTGCACAAGGTGGGAAAAGAGAGGAGTAAAAATCAACAATAGTGCGATAAACGCGATTTTATTCATAGCAATAGAGGGTTATATCAGATTTCGGCCGTGGTGTACACTGCACTTACTGTTTTCTCGAGTTTATTACCATTTTGTTCATAGACGGTGATCTTGATGGTGTTGGCACCCTTGATAAGAGCAATGGATTGGCTAAAACTCCCGAGTTCATTGGGAATGATGAGGTACTCACCTTTTTCACCTAGAATGGCGAGATAGGTGCCAGGAAGGGTTTTGCCAGTTAGGGTAAGGGAAGGATCTTTGGTGACTGAATGGTCGGGGGTGGTGATTTCGAGAAAAAGAGCCGCGGGACTTGTTTTCTCTGGCTTGGGGCTGGCAACAAGAGTCTCTTTGAGAGAGGGTAAAGCTAGGGATTTGAGCGCACGTCGCGCACGCATAATCCCCCCCGTAACGAGCAAAGCAATAAACAATCCTATAAAGATTGCGAGGCTGATTTCCCTTTTGACTTTCATCTTGAAGCTAGTTTAACCTACGAATGTGATATTATCAATTGTATGGAAATCAGCTATTTAGAGGGTGAAAAGTTTAAAATTAAGACTAAAACAGGCTCGGTGGTGTTGTCTCCTGCGTCTTTGACGATGTCACACAAAGTTGGGGGTGGGGAGGATTTTGTCATTAACAAACCAGGAGAGTATGAGGTAGAGGGAATATCGGTGTTTGGTTACCAAGTTGGGATGCAGACAATTTATGTGATTCAGGTAGAGGATTTGCGGACTTTGTATTTGGGTAATCTGAGAGAAACCTTGAGTGAGAAAATGCTTTCCGAACTGGAAAATATTGATATCGTGATTGTGGGGATGGAGAACGAGGGTAAATTGGGGATCAAAGAGATTGTCGAGTTGGTGGCCAAACTCGAACCCTATTATGTAATTCCGCAAGGGGCGGGAAAAGATAAGTTTATTGCCAGTTATGAGCATGGGAGTAGGGTGGTCAAAAGCTTGAGTTTGAATAAATTAGCGATGAATGAGGATCTGACAGAAGTTATTGTGTTTGGGTGATAAGATATAGATATGGTAGCGCAAAAAGTTCCCCCGCATAGCGATGAAGCTGAAACGAGTGTGCTCGGGTCTATTCTCATTGACCGCGATGCGATCGTTCAGGTATCAGAATTCCTCCAAGCGGAGCATTTTTATCAAAATAAACACGGAGATATTTATCGGGGGATGATTGCTTTGTTTGAGGGTAGGGAGCCGATTGACCTGGTGACTTTGCCGCAAAAGCTGAAGTCAATGAAGTTACTGGCGGGAGTGGGAGGAGTAAGTTATATCTCCACGCTGATTGAGAGGGTCCCTAGCTCGGCGAACATCAAACATTACGGAGAGATTATCCAAGCCTACTATACTCGGAGAAAGCTGATCTCCGATTCTTCGACGATGATTGAAATGTCGTTTGACGAAGGTGTCCCAATCGAAGAAATGCTGGACAAGGCAGAACAAAAAGTCTTTTCTTTGTCACAGGCACATTTGAAACAGGGATTTTTGCCGATTAGGAGTATTCTCGCGGAGAGCTTTGATCGGTTGGACGAATTGGCGAAGAAATCAGGGACGCTGAGAGGGGTGGCGACTGGATTTACAGATCTAGATAATTGTCTCGCCGGGATGCAGGACTCTAATCTCTTGATTCTGGCGGCACGACCTGGGATGGGGAAGTCGGCTTTTGCACTGAATATTGCCCAGTTTGCGAGTGTGATTTCGAAGATTCCGGTGGGGTTCTTTTCTCTAGAAATGAGCAAAGAGGAGCTGTCGGACCGATTGCTAGTGGCCCAGGCTGATATAGATGCCTGGAGACTAAAGACGGGCAAACTGACTCCCACGGATTTTGAAAAGCTGTCAGAGGCGATGGGGGTGTTGGCAGAGGCTCCACTCTATATCGACGATACACCAGGTATTTCTGTCTTGGAAATGCGCACTAAAGCCAGACGACTTAAATCGGAACATAATTTGGGACTCATTGTAGTTGACTATTTACAGCTTGTCCGAGGGCGAAACCTGGATAATCGAGTGCAAGAAGTGGCAGAGATCTCTCAAGGATTAAAGAATTTGGCGCGTGAACTAAAAATTCCGGTATTAGCGCTGTCGCAGTTGTCGCGAGCGATTGAGCATCGAGGGGCAGGGAGTGCGCCACAACTAGCGGATTTGCGTGAGTCTGGGAGTATCGAACAAGATGCAGATGTGGTGATGTTCTTGTATCGCGAAGATGTCGAGGATCTATCCAACGTGAAACTAAATATTGCTAAACATCGTAATGGTCCCTTGCGCACGATTGATTTGCGGTTTAAGGGAGAGAGAGTACGGTTTTATGGGATGGAGAAAACTAGGTAATCACAAATCCTAAATTCTCAAATTTTCAAATGATAGGGTACAATATTGATTATCTGGCCTGGGTGGCGGAATGGTATACGCGCGAGTCTCAAAAACTCGTGATGTCAAAGTCTTGAGAGTTCGAGTCTCTCCCCAGGCACTATATGTTGACAGAAGCTGAGATTCTCGGATTGATGCAACAAGAGACGACAAAACCACTCGGAAAGTTTGATGCAAATAATATGGCAGTATTGAGTGAAGCGTTGGTGGCAAGGCGAGGGCAAGAGCTTGACCCAAAATCTGAAAGGGTAGAACAGCTTTTGGCGATGGGTGGTACGTTACTCGAAATTCCTAATTAACGCAGAAACCAGAGGAGGGTGAGGAGCAAGATTTGGGGGGCGAGGCCGGCCCAAACTTTGGGGATAGAGTGGTGGAAAAGCTGATGGAAACGATTGATAGGAGTGAGCCAGCGAGGCTCAGAGTGGAGGAAATTGCGCGGTGATTCAAGGAAATCGGGAAGTAGGCCGAGGAAAGCCCCCCAGTAGGGGGTAAGACCAGAGCTACGGAACATCAAGATGACTAGTAAGCCGGCTAAGGTAAGATCGAGAAGTTCGTGGCGAAAAACGAGCGCGGAAGACTTGGTACCTTTGGTGAGACCAGTACCCACGTCCCAGTGAGGCACAGCATCTTCCAGATAGTGGGCAGTGAGAATGAGGGGAATAGCAAGATATGGGTTGGCAACTTTGGTGGCGATAAAAGCGCCAGTTACAGCATGACTAATAGAAAGCATGAAAATTAGTATACAATAAAAAAATATGTTGCCGATACTAATTCAACTAGGGCCGATCAAGATATTCTCATTTGGAGTTTGTCTGGCTCTTGGGATATTTATCGCCCTATATTTTTGGTGGAAGATGGGGAGAGAGGAGCATTTTGACGAGATAAGCTTGTTTGATAGTTACTTTTTGTCGCTTATTATCTTTGTCATCTCTGGTCGCTTGGGTTATGTTCTTTTGCACTGGGCAGATTTGGGTACGCTTTATCGCAGTTTGGCCATTTTGGCTTTCCCGGGAATGAATGTGGTGAGCGGAGTTTTGGCGAGTTCGATATTTATTATTCTGTTTGCCAGAGAGCGGGGGTGGGAAATAGAGAAAACATTGGATAGTTGGGTGGTAACTCTCTCGACTATATTAGTTTTTGGTAGCTTGGGTGGATTATTAAATGGGAGTGGAGTAAGCAGGATGTTGGATGTATGGGGTTTGGGGTGGGCGATAGTGACGTTTGTGACGGTGTCACGAGTACGGAAAAACTTTAGGTTTTATGCTTGGTATAAAGGTGAGGCAAGTAGCGCCAAGGAGGGACTGGCAGGGTTAATATTTGTGTTGCTGAGCGGGATTTACTACTTGGGAATGGGAGTTGTTAATCCCTCAAACTGGGGGGTGGGAGGACTCTTGATTGTGGGTAGTGGATACACTATTTACCGGCGGATTGGACGGAAAAATACATTTGTAAATCTGTTACAATGGCTGAGACAGATAAGGAGGAAATAATTTATGCAGTACCCGAGAAACGTTTTACAACCAGTGTGGGATTATCTGAAAAAGCTTGAAATTGACTTGTTGCATCGTAAAAAATCACTGGCGCAAGAAGATCCTTTTGCGGATACGAGTCGATTAAACGATAATGCAAGCGATGACACGGAGGCGGCGGAGCAATTTGGACATGCCCAAGCGGCGACGCTGTCGGCAGAGACATCGGGGGCGTTGAAGCGGGTAAGGGAAGCGATGAAGCGGGTGGACTCGGGAAGTTATGGCAAGTGTGTCAAATGTGGAGCAATGATTGACACCGATCGCCTGGGAATAGATCCCACCGCAGAGCGATGTGTTAAGTGTGCGAAAAATGCTAAATAGGGGGATAGCGTTTGGGTTGTGGCAGGGAGTTCCTGTTTGGATAGTGGGGGTAGTGTTGATAGGGCTGGGAGTTGTTGCGGGGAAAACGCGGGAATTGTGGGGACGCGGCGGGATTGGATTGGTGATATGTGGAGGTGTGATCAATCTGATAGATAGGATACGCTACGGGGGAGTGAGCGATAACTTAATGTTTATTGGTTTGGTCTATAATAACCTGGCAGATTATTTGATCGTAATTGGTCTAGTTGTATATGGATATACCTATTTTGTTCGAAGACAGCGAGATGGTCGTGATCGACAAACCAAGCGGGATAATTTGTAATCGGGCGGAAACGGTGAAAGCAGAAACATTGCAGGATTGGATGGAGGAAAGGTATCAAATCACAAATCATAAATTCTCAAATTCTCAAATTGAAGGGGAAAAGTATTTTCTAGATCGAAGTGGGCTCGTGCATCGGTTGGACAAAGAGACGAGTGGGGTGATGGTCTTGGCAAAGACGGTAGAGGCGTTTGTAGAGTTACTGCGCCAATTTAAGGCTCGTGAGGTGCAAAAGGAGTATTTGGCACTGACTCATGGCATTTGGCAGGCCAGGAAAGGAGACATTACTCTTCCCATCGGACGCAGAAGAGATGACCGGAAAAAGTTTGGGGTGCGAGAAGATGGGAGAGAAAGTAGCACTAATTACGAAGTGGAGGCGGAGTATAAAAACTGGGAGTTCCCTAAGGAGCTAAAAGTGGACGACCGGGGATATACGGGGTTTAGCTTGGTGAGGTTCCGACCCAAAACAGGAAGGACGCACCAGATTAGAGTACACGCTAGGCAAGTGGGACACCCCATCGTGGGAGATCTGGATTATGCGGGGAGGAAGCGGAGTCGGGAGGATCGCAAGTGGGCCTCCTCCGCCGGAGGCTTCGGACGGCCAAAGGCTGGGCGAGTAATGCTCCAGGCACAAAAGATTGAATTTAACCATCCGAGGAATGGAAAACGAATCAGTTTTGAGTCGAAGAATGAAGAGTTGAAAGAGGTGTTGAAGTATTTTTCGCCGAAAATTTGACAAGAGGTGAGAAAATACTCCTATGAATGATTCAGCGAATGTGGAAAGATTAATGGGAATTAAACGATTTCTAGATAAGGCCGGGGATGATCCAGAAGTGAATAGTGTATCAATGTTTCTGGAAGAATCTAAATGTTCTTTACCATTGATTTTGTGTGATAGTGAGGAGAGGATTGCTAAACCGAACCCTGCACAGGAAGCTAAAGCGACAAGTTATCAAGAGGCAGCAATACTTTTTGTAATGTGGGCTCGATTTTTTCCTGGCTTAGGGGGTGGAGTAGTCATATTGGATTCGTCACGCAATAAAGTATTCTCTAGATAATCAGCATGGCGTCGCCGAAAGAGAAGAAGCGATATTTTTCGCGGATGGCTTCGGCGTAGGCATAGCCTAGCAGGGAAGAGGAGAAAGTAGTGAACGAATGGGGGGTCTGCGGAGCAGAGCAAAAAGCGGAAACAAGCATGAGGAGAGTGCTCCCTGGAAGGTGGAAATTGGTGAGGAGGGCGTCGACCAGTTTAAATTGGTAAGGGGGGTAGATGAAGATATCCGTCGTGTACGCTCCGGCAGTGACACGGTGACACAGTGCCACATTGGACTCTAGGGCGCGCAGGGTAGTGGTGCCGATAGCCAATAATTGTTGGCGGGCTTGTTTGAGTGAGGGGAGATGGTGGGCAGTAGTTGGGGAGATAATGTAGGATTCGGAGTGCATGGGATGGCGCGTAATATCCTGGACTTTGACTGGGAGAAAGGTACCCAGGCCAACATTGAGGGTGAGTTCGTGCCAAGCATGAGATTGCTTGAGAGTAGTGAGTAATTGAGGGGTAAAGTGGAGACCGGCGGTGGGAGCGGCGGCGGAGAAGCCGTACTTGGCATAAATGGTTTGGTAATCAGACTGATTAGCGAGCATTTTCTTGATATAGGGAGGAGTGGGCATAGTACCAAGTTCCGAGAGAGTAGTGCGAAGGAGGGACTCTTCTTGGTTGAAGTGGATGGTTCGCTCGATGTCCTTAACGTGAGTAATAACCCCAGATAGTTGGTTGGAGAAAAAGATATTTTCTTTTAACTTGAGACCTGGGCGGGTAATACAGCGATAAGAACTATGGCCGAGAGGGGAGGTCAAGAGGATTTCTACTTTACCCCCAGTAGCTTTGTGACCCAAGAGGCGAGCGGGGAAAACTTTGGTATTGTTGGCGACGAAAAAATATTCTGGAGAAAGCAAATGGGGGAGATCAAAGATTTGGTGATGAGAAATCTCTTGGGTTTGGCGATTGATCAGCATGAGGCGAGCCCCGTCGGCTGGATGGACTGGTTCTTGGGCGATGAGCTCTTTGGGTAGGTCGTACTCAAAATCGGCGAGGGTGTACATGAGGCGTAGTATAAATGATTTGTCCTGTGGTAGCATGGAGAGATGAAGTTGGCTAGATGGATAATGGCGGGGGTATTTGTTTTGGTAATAATTGGGGTGGGGGTAAAGGAATGGAGGGGTTCGCAATTGGTCAACCAACCGCAGGGTCGATTTAATCTAGTGATGATCAGGCCTGGAAGCGAGCTTAGTTTTGTGTCATTTGACAAGACTGAAAAATCCCTGATTATGTTACAGTTCCCGAACCAAGTTTCGATTAATGCACGAAATAGTGGTGTTTATGACATTGCGTCGCTATATAATTTGGGTGAATATCAAGGTAGCGGGGGTGAGTTTGCCGCTAGGAAAGTTCAAGGTTTTATGCGAGTTCCGGTGCCCGGGTATTTGGTACTGCGAGATAAAACGGGACAAGCGAAAAGTATCCTACGAAAAGGACTGTGGAAAACAATTATTGGTAGGAGCGAGACCAATTTGTCGAGATTTGATGCGGCGCTTTTGTGGTACCGGGCGATTAATTATCGGGAGCGAGAAATAGGGGAAGAGGAGTTGATCAGAGCGGCAGTAATCGAAAAAGAGCAAGATAAGATGATCTATCATCCCGAACGCCTGCAAGATTATGTGGGGACACGTTTTTTTGATTGGAGGATTGGCGAAGAAGGGGTAACGGTTGCAATAATTAATGCAAGTGGAGTGGATGGACTCGGGAGTGACATGGCAGATTTTTTGACGAATTTAGGGATGGATGTACTGATGGTGAGATCAGAGCAAGGTGATCGGAAACAAACCAAGAGTCGGTGGCAAGTGGGAAATGAGAAGCAAGTGAGAGAATTAAATTATATTTTCCAAAATCTATTTGATTTTGGCTCACCAAAAGTTGAGGAGGTTGGGGAAGAATATCGAGCCGAAGTATTGGTCATTGTGGGAGAAGATGCAAAAGAGTTATTTTAATTTTTTTAGTTGCACAACTTTGGAAAAAGTTGGGCTAGCTGAAGGACGCTTGGGACGTGCAATCTCACGGACGAAGATAACGGCGCTATTATCGTTGGCACATTTAAGACATACGGAATATGAGTAGGTAGATTTGAGGAGTTTTTTTAGACGGAGGGAGAGGTCGTCGGGAAGGCAGCCAATACTGACCCCATTTTGGGTGGTAACGGAGATTAAGCGAGCGCGAGGGACTAACTCTAGGCGTTGTTTACAGACTAGTGATAACAGAACGTTGCGACTGGCCACTTTGATTAGGGGAGTACTCTTGGTGATCCCGGGCAGTTCGATAAAATCTTCGTCGGTTAGTTGGACTTCCTCATTACCATTATGTTGGTGAGGTAGTAGTTTGAGGTTGCGCAGGGCCACAGCATTGTATTTGTCGATTGCAAGAACTTGGTTGTAAGTATGTTTGGCGGCATCTTTTTGACCGAGCTCGGTATAGGCATGACCAAGCCGGTTGAGAGCACCTATATCGTGCGGGACAGTAGATAATATCTCGAGATTAATCTCAACCGCCATCTCCCAGTCGTTAGTCAGGGCAGCTTTGATGGCTTTGTCGTGAATTTCGTGCATTGATCGCGTCATTATATCATGCAGGATGCTAGAATATAGATATGTCAGGGCATAGTAAATGGAGTACGATCAAACACAAAAAAGCGGCTAATGATAGCGTCAAGGGAAGTGTGTTTACCAAGATGGCCAAGGCCATCTCGATCGCTGTCAAAAAGAGTGGTGGAGTAGGGGATCCGAACAAAAATTCCTCATTGAGACTAGCAATTGATAAAGCACGAGCCGTGAATATGCCCAGAGACAATATTGATCGAGCAATTGCCAAAGGTATGGGCAAGGGGGCAGGGGAAGAACTAGTCGAACTGACGATCGAGGCTTTTGCACCAGAGGGAGTAGGAGTAATAGCGGAGGTAGTGACTGATAGTCGGAATAGAGTGGTGGCGGAGTTGAGGAGTATAATTGAGAAACATGGGGGGTCGATGGGGGAGCCTGGGAGTGTAGGTTATATGTTTGATAAGGTTGATAGTGGCTATAGGCCCAAATATCGGGTGACAGTGACTGACCAGAAGAGGGTAGAAGAATTTTTGGACATACTTAGAGAGCATGAGGATGTGCAGGAGATTTATGCTAACTTGGGCTAGAAAAATACCGAGTAAGGGGATGGTGCTGACAAAACGGAGACGATTTGTCCTTATCTCTATTCTATTGTCGGTGGGATTGTGGGTAATTCAACGGTTGCCGGTTGAGTCACGATATTTTTCAATTGCTCTGGTGGGCGTAGTAACCTATCTGCTTGCTGCTTGGGCATTGTTTAAGGATTTGCATGGGCCTGCAGGGTGGATAGTTAACCTGTTGCTCCCGACGCTGTATCCTGTGTCGATAGCTTTATTTTATTTTTTGCTACCTCAAGCTTGGGCAACAAGGTTGGTTATAGTGATTCTTTTTGCCGTTTCAATGTATGCTTTACTGCTTACTGCCAATATCTTTGCGGTCGCCAGTATCCGAACTATTCAACTGTTGCGAGCGGCACGAGCCGTAGGCTTTTTACTATCGATTCTGACGAGTGCCTTCTTGTTTCATGTAATCTTTTCCTTGAGATTACCAGTCTGGATAGTTGTGGGAATGGTGTATGTAGTGTCACTGCCTATTTTGTGGCAAGGAACCTGGTCTTATGTTGTTTCAACTTCGGTGAAAAAAGAATTTTACTATGCGATGGTAGGGGCGACGATTCTCGCCAATATGGCGCTCGCTTTGTCTTTTTGGTTGATCGATGTTCCCCTGGCTAGCGTGATGCTGGCGATGGCGATGTACGTAATTTTGGGATTATGTCAGCACGACTTGGAAGGAAGATTATTCAAGCGAACTGTACAGGAATATATGGGATTTGCGGGGATAGTTTTTGTGGTAGTGAGCTTGGCGGTCATGTTGAAATGGATGAAGTAATAGTGCGGGGTAGGGGAGAACCCTATCATTTGTAGTTATCCTATAACAATTATAGGCTTTTCACAAATAGTCCTATAACTTTTCACGAATGTGGATAAATAGTGGCCGATCCTTGCACAAATTATGTGAACAGTTTGATACAGTTACTGGCATACACAGTGGTGATGTGCTAGCGTGAGATGAATATCCAGAGGTACGCCCCTGGTAGAGGAGGGTTAATACCAGATATATATCTGGAGAGTGGTTGAGAGCAAAAAACGACGTTAGAGCCTGTGCGAGAAAGCAAATATTTTTGAGGGGATGAGCGCATAAGTAGGCTTGTATACAAGGTAGTGAAATGGAGTTGCTCGAGTTACCCCCCTTTATGGTATGTCTGTGTTAATTAGAAGGATATGTGATGTGTCGCACAATATATCTTTTATGACGTAGTGAGTGGATTTGGTAGGGGGACGAGAAAAATCATAAATCACAAATTTTCAAATCTCAAATACGGTTCTAATTGTTGGACGGTGATTTGTGATTTTAAACTCCCCCATCACCCGTGATACCCCCGTTTTGACGATTCCCCAACTAAACCCGTAGAAAATGACGTATTTGGACTGATAGATGGCCAGTTGATATCTGGAAACGTGCCGTAGAATCGATTGTACGACCTCCATGCCTGGTGGAATGGCGAAATTGACGTCGAATTGTATGTTTTTTGTTATGATACAGTTGTGAAGTATTTTAAAATGTTGGTCGTGGCCTGTTTGTTACTTTTGTTGATTGTCGGACGTTATTTGGTCAATCGCAACTTTTACCTTTGTAAACTAATTAATGGCACTTTGGAAAGTTTTCAGTCTGATTGTCGTTGTGCAAGCGAACCATGCGTCGCGACAATCTGCAATCAGAAATCGATATGTGTGTGGAAATAGCCTTGGTGTTGACAAGTTAATTTTAATGTCGCACAATGAAGGGAGTCTAGCTAACGACTCCCCTATTTAACTATAGGATAGCTAGAAATACCACTATGGGGTTGGTAGTCGCACGACTGCCGTGTGCGGTAGGTGTGTATGTGCAAAATGGTTGGATATATCCTACTCAAATTTTATTCCGATAGCTTGGCAGTTAAGGCTATATGAGTGCTAAAGGGACGACTCCCACACTCTCGGCCTGCATTGATGAATACCTCGAGTACCTCACAATTGAGCGTCAAGTCTCCCCTTTTACGATTCGCAATTATAAATTTTATCTTTTAAAGTTTGCTGCCTGGTTAAATAAGTATTATCCAGATACAGATTTGACCGATGTATCCTCTAAAATGTTAAAGACGTACCGTGTGCATCTTGCACAAACCAAGGATAACCGAGGAAAGTATTTGGCACCTGTGACACAGGGATACTACGTAATTGCACTACGCTCGATGTTGCGCTATTTGATCCGCCAGGACTACACAGTGGTTTCGCCTGAACGCTTGGAACTACCCAAGGGCAAAGAGCACTCAATCAAGTTCTTGGATTTTGCACACGTAGAAGCGATGATCGAGAAGGCAGATACCACTTCTATACAAGGATTGCGTGATCGCGTGATCATGGAGACATTGTTTTCGACCGGGTTGCGGGTATCTGAACTCGTGTCGCTCAACAAGACGACGATCAATCTGGAATCGCGCGAGTTTGGAGTGGTCGGGAAGGGTAAAAAAATCAGAGTAGTCTTCCTCTCTGATCGAGCGGCACAATGGATTGAGCGATACTTACGGGAGCGCGATGACCATTATCACCCAGTCTTTATCCGTCAGTCGGGAGCAAGACCCGAAATAGATGATCCTAAAGCGGGCGAGAAATTGCGCCTGACGAGCCGGAGCGTCCAGAGGATTATCGCCAAGTACGGGAGGCTTGCACACCTGCCGATGGCAATGACCCCCCATGTTATGCGACATAGTTTTGCGACAGACCTAATTAGTCACGGGGCGGGACTACGGGAGGTACAGGAGATGCTCGGGCACAAGAATATTGCTACCACCCAGATTTATACCCATGTGACCAACCCGCAACTCAAATCGGTCCATGAGAAGTATCACTCGACTGGTGAGGTGGAGTAGAGGGCACCGCGGGTGCGACCGAGCTTTTTTATTAGACTGGCCTTTTGAAGGGAGAGAAGATCAAAACGGAGGGTACTTGGAGGAATTGCACCAAAGCGACGATGCAAGAAATTGAAGCTACAAGGCGAGTGATCGGAGATAATATTAAGAAGTTCCTGGCGACGCGGTAAGAGATTGGACGTCACTGTTACTGTAGGATGTGTAATTTCCCCAAGAACTTTAGTAGCAGAATTAGTCATGAGAGTAAGAAAGTATTCTACAAATCCAGTAAGATCATTGCTCTCATTTTGGAGATGATAGTAATAATCGTCGCGAGTATTGCCTATGGCTTCTTCGATGACTAAGAGACCGTCAAAATCATATCCAATATTCCGGAGTTGTTGAGTGAGAATGAGACGGCCTACCCTACCGTTGCCGTCTAAGAAGGGGTGGATTTTCTCGAATTGGTAGTGAGCAATGATCACTTGGGGTAAGTCATAATCGTGCGCTTGCCACTTTTGCAGGAGGGAGGGGATCTCTTGGGGAGGTGGAGTCAGATAGATCGCGACTCCGGCAGAGTTGAAGATAGCAGACTGTTCGACCCTAAATTGCCCAGCGTCAGCGCGCAAGTTGTGCATGGATTTGGCGTGGAGGAGTTTAAGGAAATCATTGTTGAGTACTTGGGGAGTAGGCTGGGTGTAGAGCCAAGTGTAGGTACTCTCTAGGTTTTGGCGCCCTAGTTTGTCCAGGTCGCTGTTGTCAAAGATTCCTTCGATCCGCGCGGAGTAGAGGGCTGAACTAAGGAGTGAATGGTGGCGAAGATGGAGGGTTAGCTCTGGTTTGACTGGAATCAAGGAGAAGGCGGTTTTTTGTCCTGCGAGAGTATTGAGGAGATTTTGGATGGTGGGAGTGAGGGTAAAAGTTTGATTTAGGATCATTGTTTAATGTTAGCAGATATTGGCAGATGTTGGCAAATACTAAGCAGTAAAATTCGAGTATAATCTAAATATGACGCAGATTGCAGTAGATCAACAGATTTGGAATTACCAAGAAATTGGGGGGGGTAAGGAAACGCCAATCTTGATTTTGCATGGGTGGGGACGAAGTGGGGAGGAATGGGTACCCATCGGGAAAGAGCTTGCAAAAAGGAGTCAACGAAAAATATATGTGCTTGATTTGCCAGGATTTGGTGGATCAAGTATGCCAGAGGTGAAGTCGATTGAGGAATATACAGAACTAGTTGTTCAGTTTTGTCGATATATGGATATTGAGAAAGTTACCATCGTGTGCCATTCTCTTGGAGCTCGAGTTGGGATTGTGTGGACTAGCGGGAAAAATAAGCGGATGGTAGAGAAATTGATCTTAGTAGATCCAGTTGGACCAAAAGAATTTTCTGTTAAACGTATGTGCTTCGCTCTATTAGCTGGAATCTTTAGATTTGTACCAGAGCGGATTCGACGTAACCTAATTATATCGTTTCTCGACGAGGATTATCGGCAGATGCCTAAATTGAGAAAATTGTACCGAGTAGTTGTGGCAGAAGATTTGCAAAGTAGACTATTTTTAATTAAAAGTCCAGTTAAGTTGATTTGGGGAGAGCAAGACAAGATTGTTCCAATAAGAATGGTTAAAGTTTATCGAAAATATGTGTCTGATTTGGAGGTAAGGATTGTGTGGGAGGCGGGACATGACCCACATCTCACCCACCCGCGTGAATTGTTGAGGATTTTGGAGGAAATATGGATTTGAGACTTGTGCGAGATTGGTTGTATGGGCAGTGGATTGCGAGAGAGATAGCGAGATTCCATGCGTGCGGAGGGAAGGTGGTAATGATCACGGGCTCGTACGGGAAAACGTCGGTACGAGAATTAACTTATGATTTGTTGCGTCAAAAATATCGGGTCGTAGAAACGAGTCGCAATTATAATACGGCCGTGGGGATCGCCAAAACGTTGTATTGGGAGCTGACGCCGACCACTCAATGGTTGATCGTGGAAGTGGGAGCATACCGAGTGGGAGAGATTGCGCAGTTTGCGAAATGGATCCGGCCAGAGATAGGGGTGATCACGGGGATTGCCCGACAACATTTGACGCGCTTTGGAGGTTGGGACAGGATCAAGCAAGCCAAAACCGAGCTGGTGAGATATATCCAACAACGCGGAGGAGTGTTGATTGCAAACGGAAGCGACGAGACAGCTCGCGAACTAATTAAAGAAGCAAGGTGGTATGAAGGAGATGGACGAGAGGAAATGAACAAGAACGGGGCGAGAGTGATAGCCAGAGCCTGTGGGATGAGCGAGAGAGAGATAAAGCGGGCAGAGTTGCACCAGCGGCAAGTACCATCTAGATTTGAGATCACGACAGAGCGATACGGGATGAGGGTCATCGATGACAGTTATAATAGTAACGAGAAAAGCTTTCGTCAGGCACTCGATTATTTGGGGAAGCAAAAGGAATATACGCGAATACTGGTGACACCGGGGTTGTTGGAGCTAGGGAGCGAAAGCGCGGAGATACACGAGCAATTAGGTAAGGGAGTAAGTGGGAACACAGACTTGGTGATTTTGGTTGGGAAAAATGAGCGCACAAGAAACTTAGAGAAAGGGATTGTTGGGAAAGTAAAGGTGCAATATATCGAGAAAACTCTGGACTTTATGAAGGTAGTGAAGAATTTAAAGTTGAAAAAAGAACCACTGGTACTAATAGAAAACGATATTCCAGAAGACTTAGTCTAATTTGCCCGTGAGTTTGGCTCCGAGCTGGACAGAGTGGAGGATGGGTGAGGCAAAATCGGTTTGGAGCTGTTTGGTCTCTTCGTGTTTGTCTAGAGCCAATTGAATCAAATGGTCGAGCAATTTGGGATACGGGTAACCTGATTTATCCCAGAGATAGAAGCTCAACGAGCCGGGAATGGTGTTGATCTCGAGGCAGTAAATATCTTTGCCTTTGACCAGAAAATCGAGCCGGACCAACCCGGCACAGTCGAAAAGATTGAAGATAAGCTTGGCGGTAGTTTGGATTTGGTTGGAGATTTTCTTGTCAATTTGGGCGGGAATCACGCGATCGGTGCTGGCCATTCCTTTACTTTTCCCACCTGAGAGGTATTTGTCGTTAAAAGCTAAAAATTCGGAATCTTTGTGAAAGACTTCTTCACAGACTGAACATTGTAGCTCGTGGCCGGCGTTGCCCATGATAGAAATGTTAATTTCGCGAGCTCCTGTGATCCCCTCTTCGACCACAATCCTGGTGTCCATGGCGGCAGCGAGATCGATGGCGCGGATGAGCTCGACTTTGGTTTTGGCACAAGTTGTCCCAATTGAGGATCCACCGCGGCTCGGTTTGACAAAAATGGGGTATTTGAGGTGAGATTCGATCTCTTTGGTAAACGACGCTTGTTTAGCGTACCAGTCGTGGCGATAAAACCAGATGTAGGGTGCTTGCTGGATACCCGCTCCGTCAAAGATGGCTTTCATAGCCACTTTATCCATGCCAAGAGAGGCCCCTGTCAAACCCGTGCCAACTAGGGGAATTCCGTAGAATTCAGCTAGACCCTGGATCCAACCCCCCTCCCCTACCCCACCGTGAAAGCAGGGAAAGATAACATCTGCTAACGGTGGTTCGCATGATCTCAAGCGCAAAACCGATAATAATTTTCTGGTGAAAATTTTATCTTGATCCTCGGCTACCCGCCTGCGGAGCATTTTGCAAATTGAGACATGCGAATCACCTATTTTATGGTCGCGATAAGCGCTGATTGATTTGAGATGGTCACCAGTATAGAATTCGCCTGTTTTGCTGACGTAAATGGGGATAGTTTCGTATTCTTTAGGCATGCTAGCCATGGCTTGGACAGCAGTAATGATCGAGACCTCATGTTCGGGGCTTTTACCTCCGTAGATGACTGCGATGCGTAGGGTCATATAAGGGTCCTCCGATTAGGCTTCCTCTTCGTCTGGTTCTTGGAGGGTGGTAACACTTGTGACGAGATCACCGGGAGTGGGGCGCATGAGAATGACTCCCTGGGTGGAGCGACCGAGGACTTTGATATTTTTGAGTGGAAGCTTGATGACCTGGGCGGCTTTGGTGGTAATGACCACTTGTTCATCATCTTCGGTCACCATGCGGACGGCGGCGATCAGGCCGGTTCGGTCGGAGAGCTCGGCCACTTTGACCCCCTGCCCTCCCCTCTTTTGCTGTGGGTACTCGTCGACGCTCGTACGTTTGCCTAGTCCTTTTTCGGTGACCACGAGAATTTCCCGGAAAAATTTGCGGCGGCCATCTATTGGCTTGGCTGGAGTAATTTCGACTGTTTCCATGGAGATGACCTCGTCATCTTCTTTGAGAGTTATGCCTTTGACTCCCATGGTGTCACGGCCGGTTGCGGTCACGTCAGTTTCTTTAAATTTGATAGATTTACCACCACGAGTCACGAGAATGATGTAGTTTTGACCGTGACTAATCTCGGTTTTGATTAATTGATCACCGTCGCGGAGTGCAATGCCGATCTTGCCACTGCCACGGATATTGGCATACTCACTAATGACCGTCTTTTTGATCATGCCACGAGAGGTCGCCATGGTGACAAAATGACCCTGGTCATTGAGAAGATTTTTGGGGACAGTCAAAAGAGCTTCGATCATTTCGCCCTGATCAATCCCCAGGAGATTGATGATGGCTTGACCTTTGGCGGTACGACTGCCCTCGGGCAGTTCAAAAGTGCGCAGACTATATACTTTGCCGGTGTTGGTAAAGAAAAGGACAAAATCATGAGTATTACCGACTGTCATGTGGAGGATTTCGTCGGTATCTTTGGTAGTCATACCAATCACTCCCTTCCCTCCCCGCCTCTGAGTGCGATAGGTATTGAGGGGCATGCGCTTGATGTAACCGTCACGAGTAATGGCAATGAGATTGTCTTCGGAAGCTACTAGATCCTCCTCACTAAATTCGCCGAGCTTCCCTTTGATAACTTTGGTGCGGCGAGGGTCACCATAGATTTCTTTGAGCTCGGCCAATTCTTGGGTAATGGTCGTAAGGATTGCTGTAGGATTTTTGAGAAGAGATAGTAATTCGTTGATCCTGACCATGAGCGCGTTGTATTCGTCTTCGATTTTTTTCCGCTCTAGGGCCGAAAGGCGTCGCAACTGCATGTCGAGAATGGCGATAGCCTGGATTTCGCTAAAGCCAAATTGCTTAATAAGGTTCGCCTTGGCGTCGTCTGTGTCTTTGCTCCCTCTGATGGTTTTGATGACCTCGTCAAGATGATCGAGGGCTTTGATAAATCCTTCGAGGATATGGATACGGGCGCGGGATTCTTTGAGCTCCCATTGTGAACGGCGAACGATTACAGCCTGTCGGTGTTTGACGTAGTGGCCAAGAATTGTTTTGAGGTTCATAAGGTGAGGGGTGCCAAATTCGTCGAGGGCAACCATGTTGGCGGGGAAACTACTCTGAAGCTCGGTATGTTTGAAGAGGTTGTTTAAGACACTCTTGGGTTTACTGGCTTTTTTGAGTTCGATAACAATCCGCATGCCTTCGCGGTCCGATTCGTCGCGGAGATCCGAGATACCGTCAATCTTTTTGTCACGGACGAGGTCGGCAATTTTTTGGATAAGTTTGGCTTTGTTGACTTGATAGGGTAACTCGGAGACAATAATCTGGAATTTGCCAGTTTTGGTCTCCTCGATCTCGGCGACTGCGCGGGTGACTACCCGACCCTTGCCTGTGGCATAAACTTCGCGAATGGCAGAGGCATCATAGATAACTCCGCCGGTGGGGAAGTCTGGTCCCTGAACACTAGTTAATAAATCGTCAACCGTGGCTTCAGAAGTAAACTCACCGGTAAGTTCTGTATACGGTCTGGATTCAATGCCTTCATCGGTAATTTCTTGTGAGCGTGGTGAAGTACCCTTATTGATTAGGGTCGTGAGAGCATCTACGATTTCTCCCAGGTTATGGGTGGGGATCTTGGTGGCCATCCCGACCGCAATACCATCGGAGCCCATCAGAAGAAGATTGGGGAGACGAGCGGGCAAAACAGTAGGTTCTTGGAAGGTACCGTCAAAGTTGTCGATCCAGTCAACGGTTTCTTTTTCCAGGTCAAGAAGGAGTTCGCCAGTAATTTTGGCAAGGCGGGCTTCGGTGTAACGCATGGCGGCGGGAGAGTCTCCGTCGACCGAACCAAAGTTCCCCTGGCCGTCGACCAAAAGGTAACGCATGGAAAAATCTTGGGCCAGACGGGCGAGAGCGTCGTAAACGGCAGTGTCCCCGTGAGGGTGATATTTACCCAAAACTTCTCCCACGATTCTGGCACATTTTTTGTATTTGGCGGGCGGAAGGAGAGCTAGTTCTTTCATGCCATAGAGAATGCGGCGATGAACTGGTTTCAAGCCGTCCCGAGCATCGGGAAGTGCACGGGAGACGATGACGGACATGGCATAGTCAAGGTAGGATTTTTTCATTTCATCGACGACATTAACGCGCGCAATTTTCCCGAACTGATTAGTTTCGATATCCCAGGGTTTTTGAGCACCGACAGTGAGAAAGCTGGTGCGATCAATTTCAACCCCCGGGGTTTGAATCTCAGGACTACTTATAACTCCGGGGGTTGTAACCTCGAGATCCAGTGGTTTTAAGATCGAATCGTCGGTCATAATTTCGTTTTGAGGGTCCGACCCTTAAAGTCATGAATAATAAACTTTAAGGGTCGGACCCTTTAAGTCGTAGCCTATTTTTCTCCTCTCTTCATATCGGCAGCTAAGATTTTTTCGGCTTCGACAACTCCCAAGAAAGCTCCGGTTTTGACAAATTTGCCGGGTTCGAGATCTTTGTAGTGATCAAAGAAATGCTTGATTTTGTTCTTGGTATGCTCTGGAATATCGGCAACATCGTTCCAGGTACCAAATAGAGGATCTACTTTTTGGATTGGAACGGCAATAAGTTTGGTATCTACCCCCTCTTCGTCGCTCATCTCTAACATACCAATCAGCTTGGCTTTGATCCCCACGCCTGGGATAATTTTGTCAGAAGCGAGTAAGACAATGTCGGTAGGATCACCGTCTTCTCCTTTGCTACCTAAAACAAAACCGTAATTGAAGGGGTAAAACATGGGAGTGTGGAGGATACGATCACACATAAGCATGCCAGTCTCTTCGTCACGTTCATATTTGACTGTTCCACCTTCGGGGATTTCGATATAAACTTTGATATCCATATGCTCCTTTCAGTCGCCAGTGTCACAGTGACACGGTGACACAGTATCACAAATAATTATACGTCGAGGGTGGCCTGGGTGGCGTTGACTTGAATAAACTTTTTGCGGGGCGGGACTTCGTCACCCATGAGAATAGAGAAAATTTCATCGGCGGCGGCGGCATCTTCGATTAAAACTTTCTTGAGCATTCGATGTTCGGGATTCATGGTAGTCATCCAGAGCTGTTCGGGATTCATTTCCCCTAGGCCCTTGTAGCGTTGGAGCGTGATCTTTTTGCCTTTGTTTGCAGAGAGAATTGCGTCGCGTTCGGTTTCGGTGTAGACGTATTGCTCTTTTTTGTCGATTTCGATACGGAATAGTGGAGGCATAGCGATGTAGAGATAGCCACC